>JAEYPA010000135.1 GCA_023411225.1 Bacillota bacterium | reverse complement strand
GCATATGGTAGAGGTGACACTGGAGCAGATGTATCGTGGTGGTATCTATGACCATATTGGAGGAGGCTTTTCCAGATATAGCACAGACCGTTATTGGCTCATTCCACATTTTGAGAAGATGTTGTATGACAATGCTTTATTGACTTTAACCTATCTGGAAGCTTATCAGGCTACTGGGAATCTGATTTATCGACATGTAGCAGAGGCTACTCTGGAATACATCAGTAAAGAGATGCAAAATGAGGATGGTGGCTTCTACTCTGCCCAGGATGCTGACAGTGAAGGAGAAGAGGGCAAGTATTATGTCTTTACTCCAAAGGAGACAGAAGAAATTCTTGGTAAGGAAAGAGCTGAACGCATCAATAAGCGATATGATATAACCACAACAGGCAATTTTGAAGGAGCAAGCGTTCCCAATCTGATTGGGCAAAAGCATGTGGAGGCTACCAGTGAAGAGAATTCCTTTTTTAGTGAGTGTAAAGAAGAATTGTATGAGTATCGTCTACAGAGAACAAGGCTTCATAAGGATGATAAATGTCTGACCTCCTGGAATGCCTTAATGCTTACTGCATATGCAAGGGCTTATAGAGTACTGGATAAAGGAGAGTATTTGAAGAGCATAGAACAGGCAATTTCCTTTATTGAGAAGTATTTAATGGATGAGTCAGGACGGCTATATGTCCGTTACCGAGACAATGAGAGCTTTGGAATTGGTCATATTGACGATTATGCATTTTTGTGCATGGCCTACTATGAAGTCTATGAGGCAACTTTTGAGGTCAAGTATCTAAAGAAAAGTATTGATCTGATGGAGAACATGATTGATCATTTCTGGGATAGAGACAAAGGTGGTTTTTATTTTTATGCAAATGATGCCGAGCAGCTTATTATGCGCCCAAAGGAAACCTATGATGGGGCCGTGCCATCCGGTAATTCAGTGGCCTTATATATGCTTTGTAAGTTGGAGCATATCACCGGAAAGTATGAGCTCAAGGAGTATATCAATAAACAACTGGCCTTTATGAATCAGGTTGTGGAAGGGTATCCTAGCGGATACGGCTTTGCATTACTTGGGTACCTGGAAATATTTAACCCTACAAAAAAGCTCATATGTCTTTTGGAAAACAAAGAGGATATAGACGAGTTACGACGAATTACAGCATCGCAATATGCACCAAATCTCGATATTGTTGTAAAAACTCCTTCCATTGCAAGAGAGATAAATCAAGTGATACCAGAGTTACAGGAGTATTGTAAACATGATAAAAAGCAAGTCTTTTATTACTGTGAAAACTACGCATGTAAGGAGCCTGTATATACCTGGGATGAATTATTAGAACTATTAAAATAATGGAAAATGAAAACCCTCCCTGCAATTTATATGTGTAATAAATTATTGGGAGGGTAATTTTTGTGCATGTTTCCTATTGCATCATTTACATTTTATTGTCTTCCTTCACATATCCACAAAAATTTTTTTTATATTTGGTTAATCTGTTTGAGTAGAGAAGACTATAATTAGCTTGTAATAAGAATCGATACTTAACAAAACCTCTTTATTGTAAAGTTGAAGGCTGCTAAGAATCAGAATTTGGAGGAAAAGGTAAATGAATACTTTAAAAGCTGAGAAAAGAAACATGAGCATTAAGGCAAAGCAACTAAGAAGGGAAGGATTTGTTACAGGAAGCTTATTTGGCCGCCAAATCAAAGAGCCGATTTCGCTTAAAATTGCGAAAAAAGATGTAGGACAGTTGTTGAAGACTGATCAGAAGGGTAGTCAGATTATGCTGGATGTAGATGGCGAATCTTATAACGTCCTGATTAAGGAAGTTCAGTACAATCCACTTACAAAGTATATTGACGAAATTGATTTTCAAGCCTTGGTTAGTAATGAAAAGGTACATTCCGTTGCAGAAATTACATATCTTAATCATGACAAAATTATTGATGGTGTATTCCAGGAGGATTTAAAGGAAATTCCTTATAAAGCATATCCATCTGCACTGGTTAGCAGAATAAGATTGGATGTAGGAGAGCTTAAAATTGGTGATACCATAAGAGTAAAGGACTTAGATATTGCTAAGAATGAAGAAATTGAATTAATGATTGATCCTGAGACAATAGTAGCTTCCGTGTTTGCTTCTCGTAATCATATGAATGAGGAAGAAGAGGCAGCAGAGGAAGAAGCAGAATAACAGTTCGTGGATCGTATAAGTTGCCATATCTGTGGAAATCTAATTACACAGGTGTGGCAATTTTTTTGGCATTATAAGGATGTATAGGAAATACCGACTTTACCTATATTGATATTGTAGTGAATTATGAAGGAGGTATAGAGATGGCTTGTTTGAATCAATTAGAGCTTCAAAACCTGCGTCATCTGATTGGAGCGCATTGTACCATCGAAAAGAAGTTGGATTTTTATTCTCAACAATGTACAGATACAACTATTAAGAGCTTGATGGATAATGATGCTCAGGCTGCAAAGAAGAATAAAGACAATTTGATGACATTCTTGGAGTAGGAGGCTTAGAATATGCAAGAAAAGGAAATGGTAAGTGATTACCTAGCAGGTCTTAATGCAAGTTTGTCGAATTATGGATCAATCATTGCTCAATGTGAGAATCCGGATTTACGGCAAACTATTATCAATATGAGAAATCAAGATGAAATTCGTCAGTATACACTATTTAAAATAGCGAAAGAAAAGGGATATTATATTCCGGCTGAGCAAGCAAAATCAGAAGAAATTGCAAAAGTAAAACAAGATATGTCTCAGGGTTAGAGAATATAATAACAGTAGATAGAACACCTTCCAGTGTGGTTTTGCTAACTACATATGGGAGGTGTTCTTTCATTTACGATGAGAAAGATGTAAGTAAAAAGGAATAAATCTGTTATCTCTTTAGTGCATCCAAAATCAAATCCAGTGAGTTTAACACCGTATCCTGTTGATTGTCCTCAATGTTGTTTAAGACTGTATCAAATTTGCTATCCATATAGCTCTCTATATTTTGAAATAATGCATGTCCAGAGTCGGTGAGGGTAATATCAATACTACGACGATCTGATACAGATATTGTTCTATTTACTAAGCCTTTTTTTACAAGAGAATCTACTGTTCGGCTGGTGGTACTTGTATCCAACATAATAATTGAAGCCAGTTCTTTTAAGGTGATGGATTCTTTTCGACCTATTTCAACTAGTGCATTGCATTGAGAACTACTGATGGAGCAACAACCTACATCGGCAGAATGATTTATCACATCAAGTAAACGTTTCAATACCCTTATTTTTTCTCTAAATTCTTTGGATTTTGTGGAATTCATATTGTACCTCTAATATTTTGATAGAACTAGTATACCATAGGAGTGTTGTATAAATCAATAATTGCAAAAATAAATAATTGTATATTGCAATTAATATAAAGTAGAGCTATAATGATTTAAAATTATAGAGAGGTGATGTTATGTCAGCAAAAAAAGAAGAAATTGCAAAATTATTTCAAGAAGGACTCAACTGTGCTCAGATAGTTTTATTGCATTTTTGTGAAAAGTATCATATGGAGAAAACAGAGGCAACTCGTATAGGCTGTGGTTTTGGCGGAGGAGTAAGAAATGGTGAACTATGTGGTGCTGTGTCAGGAGCTGTTATGGTGATTGGATTAAAACATGGAAATGAGAAATCAGAGAATGTGGAAAGTAAATTGTTATGTCATAAAAAAACAGCAGAATTTACAAAGAAGTTTAAGGGAAAAAATGGTTCAATTGTTTGTAGAGATTTGTTGCAATGTGATATATCAACAGAGGATGGCATGAATAATGCGAAAAATCAAAATCTTTTTCAAACACTCTGTGTAGACATGGTAGCATCAGCCATAGACTTATTGATAGAACTAGACTATTAGGAGGAGCTATGAGAATAACAGAGATTACATACGAAGATATAGAAGATGTTCTGAAAATATATGGGCAGGGGATTGCAGAAGGTAGAGCTACATTTGAGACTAAGCTACCAAGTGTGGAGGAATGGGATGCTAGACATTTACCGTTTGGTAGAATTAAAGCAATAGATGAAGAAGGAAGAATGCTTGGCTTCATCGCCCTTTCTCCAACTAGCAGCAGATGTTGCTACAGAGGAGTGGCAGATGAGAGTATCTATATTGATAGATTGGCGAGAAGACAAGGAATTGGGATGCAATTGGTAAAAGCTGTTATAGAAGCATCCGAGAAAAATGGGATTTGGACTTTACAGACTGGTATATTTGAAATCAATGAAGCTAGTTTAGCACTTCATGAAAAATGTGGTTTTCGAAAAATCGGTTATCGTGAACGCGTTGCACAGGACATTAATGGGGTTTTTAGGAATGTTGTGTTAATGGAGAGAAGAAGTAAGAATCCTTAATAGATGAGCAAGAAATGTTCATTTTGATTTTAAGATTTGCAATAAAATCATCCTAAAGATTGTACGAATATGTATAATAAGGGAGGATTTTTATGAAGAGAGTTTACTCATTTATTGTGGTATTGCTTGCATTGACAATTTTAAGTGGATGTAACGATAACAGTGGAGAAAAGGGAAAAGCTTCTGGACCTGCTCAGCAGAAGCAAGAAGTAAGCAAAAAACCGGAAGCGTCCAATCAACCAGCAGAAACAAAAAAAACAGAAGAAACAAAAACACCGGATGTTCCCCAAAAGTCGGCATCAGATTATATAAAAACAGTCCAAATGAAGTCTAAATCATTGGCAAATAATATTGTAAATGAGCCTTTAGAGAGAACATTTTATGTATGTCTCCCACCGTCTTATAATGACAGTGACAAAAAGTATCCTGTAGTTTACTACCTCCATGGACATTCGGAAATGGTAAATGAATTTCCGAATGCATGGTTCCCAAAGCTATTTACGGAATTTGAAACAGGTGCAAAGGAGTTTATACTGGTTTGTGTAGATGGTTTAAGCAATATGGGTGGTGCATTTTATGCCAATTCACCTGTGTCTGGCAATTGGGAAGATTATGTAGTGAAGGACGTAGTATCCTATATTGACAAAAATTATAGGACGATAGCAGATTGTAAATCTAGAGGTATATGTGGCTTTTCTATGGGAGGTTTCGGGGCCTATAACTTGGCATTTCGTCATCCGGATAAGTTTTGTGCTGTTTTATCCATGTCTCCAGGTGCATTGGCAGACAATGATCTAGCAAGTGCTATGGAATCATGGGGAGGGGATACTTCATTCTTAATTAGCTATGGAAGAGCATTTTCACCAAAATTAAAAGATAAAGAAAAAAAATATGCCAATATCCCAACCATGGATAATAGTGTTGCGGATAAGAAGATTGTGAAGCAATGGGAAAATGGTTTCGGCAACCTAAATAAAAAGCTAGATGATTATTTAGCATTAAATACTCCTCTAAAGGCTATTAAAATCATTTATGGTACAGCAGATTCCTATGAATGGATTCCAAGAGGTTGTGAATTTCTTGCAAAGTGTATGGATAAGAGAAAAATTAAGTATGAGATACAAAGTCATTCTTTGGCGCATACGTTTCCAACTGATGTTATAGAAGGTCAGATTGTACCTTTTTTTGATAAAAATTTGGTATATTAATACATTTACAAGCTCCTAATATTTCCATATAATTATCTATAACTGATAAATTAGGAGAAGTATTATGGGAGAGGAAAAGCTTAATCTTATAAAAGATACGATAGAAATTATTGAAGCAAACATAAAACAGTTGACTGATCTAGACCAACTATCTGGTGAAATTGGATTGTCTAAATACCATCTTCACAGACTTTTTCGATCTATTACAGGTAAATCATTGATGAATTATGTACGTAAGCGAAAACTTAGTCTTAGCCTACATGAACTCTTATATACAGATTTAAAAGTGATAGATATTGCCAGTGAATATAAATTTGAGTATGAACAGTCCTATATTAGAGCATTTAAGCAAATGTTTCTTATGACACCCTCTCAGTATCGCAAACATCATTGTCAATTGATCATTGAACAAAAAATAGATACGAATTCTTTGGAGGATATTGGGCAAGGCATTCTTGTGAGACCATATATGGTTATGGAACCGAAGTTTTATGTACAAGGTTTGCAAGCTGAAATCGTACATTCAGAGAACTACTTAAAAAAGACTACTAATCAACTGGCTGAGACTTTCTTTCGTGATTATCATTCTAAAGTACCTAATAGGGTGAATGAGAATACTTATATAGGATTGGTTCGTTACAGAGATAATCAGGAATACAGTAATGATTATGTAGCGTGTGTGGAAACAAAGGTGATAAACCCCATTCAAAAACCATTTGTTCAATATACGATTCCGACTGCTGAGTATGCGGTATTTCGGTATATTGGATTACATAATCCTCATGAAATATCCATGCAGACATTATGTGATTTATATCAATATATTGATAATTGGATGATTGATACAGCCTATACACATCCATACCCATACCATTATGAAAAGATGAACCTCTTAGTTTGTAGTGATGATTACTGTGAAATGGATATCTATATGCCTATTGCCTCAAAACCATAACAACTTAATAAATGAATTGGTACAGATGTGATTTGTTAGTTATAGGGACTAGTAAAGATACCATCTGTACTTTTTTTTGTTAATAGGATGAGAACATCACCGAGTAAGGTCGTTAAGTAATAATAGTGATATACTAGACATTGGGGCACATTGCACCATAGAGAAAAAGCTGGATTTCTATTCCTAACAATGTACAGATACAACAATAAAAAATCTGATGCAAAATGATGCTGAAAAATGCAAGAAAAGGAAATGATAAGTGATTACCTAACTGGTCTATATGCAAGTATGTATACATATAAAAAAGAGAAACTGATATCGTTAATAGATGACAGGTCTTACGATGCAGGTGGAAAATAACGAAGAATTAAAGATACAATTATTGCATAAAATAAACAAATTATGATATAATATTACTAAAGGAGATAATACATAGAAATATATGATAAAATAGTAATATTACAATCATAACATATTATAACCTGACATGATTTTATAAAGGACTACCGCATAGTGATAGGAGGGTTTTGAATGATGAGTCCAGAGGAGATATTTAAAAAGAACTTACTTAAGTATCAGAAAGGTTTAAGCGATTCCATTACAAAGTATTGTATTATTGGAGGTATACTAGGGGTAAGTTTTTATTGCTTTATGAAGTTTATTGGTATTATGGATGCGTTTTCCACCAATATGCTATTACTATTTTCCATACCAGTATCAACCGGATTAGTTGTGATAGCAGCCGCATATTTTTTCTTAAGGAAAAGAGAGATCCATACATATGTTAGAATAATGAAATACGTTATCGTGACAGTGGGTAACCTGAATCTCTTTGCTATTTTTACATTTGTCCCATATCGAGATTCGTGGGGATGTGTTATTCT
Source organism: Bacillota bacterium (assembly GCA_023411225.1). GTDB lineage: Bacteria > Bacillota > Clostridia > Lachnospirales > Lachnospiraceae > KM106-2. The sequence goes on along the minus strand of JAEYPA010000135.1, from coordinate 37,979 downwards.
TTTATTTTTTGTTTCTTCATTTTATTTAGAATTGCCGATAGTTATCTATGGTAATTTATTAGCATCTACTCTTGCAATGGTATCTTTATTTGTAAATAACTATCCTGAACAGACAATAATTACTTTAGGAGATATTACCACTCGACTTCAGGTAGTGTCATTTGGTGCATTATCCTCCTGTATCAGTGCTATCTTGGGAAGAAGGTTACTCCTACAATCTAGCAATAATGAATATAATTCACAGAAATCTCTATATGATTTACAAAAAGTTATTGATAAGATAAAAGAAACATCGGAATCCTTAAAGGTATCCAGTGGTCATATCACTATTTTATCGAAACAACAATCGGAGGCTGCGGAGATTACGGCTGAAAACACGCAAGATGTTATGGAAGGAGCTTCTAAAACATCGGATAGCGTTAATCAATGTGATGAATTGATTAAATCCCTAACGGCTGATATAGCAATATTGAAAGGCGAAGTGGAGACCACTTATCAGAATACGGAAAGCTTAAAAAGTGCCGCAGGACAAGGGAATACTTCGATGGATGAAGCCGTGAAGATGATGACGATTATTAAAGAAAGTGCATTAATGACTTCACAAAGTGCCAAAGATCTGGATTTAAAAGCAAAACAAATCGATAACATTGTATCTAGTATTCAAGGTATCGCGAAGCAGACCAATCTTTTATCCTTAAATGCTTCTATAGAAGCAGCATGAGCTGGGGAATATGGAAATGGTTTTTCAGTGGTTGCCTCTGAAATAAGAGTTCTAGCAGAAGAGAGTAAGAAATCATTGGATGCCATAACAGCTACACTGGAAGATATCTTTCAACATGGAAGTAAGGTGGATGATCTAGTCTTAAAGGTTGACGAAGGAGTTAATATTATTAAAACATCGAAGGACTGTTACCAAAGTATTATAAATGATTTGAACGCTACATCTGATTCTCTATGTAGTATAAAAGAAATCTCTAATAATCAGCTGACCTATTCAAAAGAAGTAGGTGAGTTTATGGACCAGGTTAATAGCATAGCCAGTCAAACTTTCCAAAATGTAGAATCTACTTCAGCAGCTACAGAGCAGGCTTTGGCCTCAAGTGAAGAGTTGTTAAATTACGCGCAACAGCTTGAGGAGACTGCAGTACATTTAAATTGTTTTTTTTCTGAAATATAAAAACCAGATAATTGTTGACTTTATATGAAAGGGATAACAGATTCAAAGAGAGGAATCTGTTATCCCTTTCGTGCAGTCAGAATTAAATCCAGTGACTTTAGAATCATTTTATGTTGACTAGCATCTAGGTTATGAAAGATGGCGCTAAATTTACTGTCCATATGACACTCTATATTTTGAGATAATGTAAGTCCTGTGTCAGTAAGAGCGATATTAATGCTACGACGATTTGATTCTGAGGGAATTCTGTTTACAAGTCCTTTTTTACAAGAGAGTCCACTGTTTGACTGGTGGTACTTGCATCCAACATCTTTAGACTGAATTGGTTTTTGCGGGGACTAAGAAACGGGGTGGTTCTTTTTATGCCAATATCCCAGCCATAGACAACAGCAGTGCGGATAAAATTCCTTTAAAAGCCATCAAAATCATATATGAAACAACAGATGCCTATGTATGGGTTCCTAAAGGTTGTGAGATCTTTGCAAAATGTATGGATGAAAGAAATATTAAGTATGAGATACAAAAACATCCTTTGGGAGATATTATGGGAGAAGAAACAATCAATCTTATAACAGATACAATAAAAACTGGACCAACTATCTGGTGAGTTGGAATGCCAATTACCTCAACACCAAAATAAATGTGTAAATAGTGGCCAAGCAAAGAGTGCTTGTGATAACAAAAGAGGAGGATTTACCGGATGTACCTAATTGAGTAATATAACCTACTCCATTAGGTACATTGATGCTATACTAGACTTAATTGTGGCAATACAAAAAAGGAGGTTAAAGTAATGTGGTACGATGAAATGTTTGAAAAAATGGAAGAGGAAAAAGACGAGGAACAGGCTGCAAAAATGTCAGCCTATATGAAAAACCAGTTTCCTTTTTTAGGATTACCAAAACCAAAGCTCACAAAGCTGATGCAGCCCTATATGAAACTGGCTATTAAGGCTGAATCCGTAGATTGGAATTTTATATTCCTATGTTGGGAAAAGGACTATAGAGAATCGCAGTACGTCGGGGTAGAGTACATCTATAAAAGCCAGAAGAAGTTTACTGAACGTGATTTAGATAATCTAAAGAAACTGATTGTTACAAAGTCTTGGTGGGACGTCACAGATAGCTTAGACCGGGTAGTTGGGATGCTGTCTCAAAAATATCCTTCCATACAAGAGGAGATGCTTGTATGGAGTGAATCGGACAACATCTGGTTAAGAAGGGTGGCGATTGATTATCAGTTACAATTTAAAGAGAAGACCAATGTAGAACAGTTAGAGAAAATCATTGTCAATAACCTAGGCACTAATGAATTCTTTATCAATAAAGCAATAGGATGGAGCCTGAGAGAGTATAGTAAGGTGAATCCAGAATGGGTAGCATCATTTCTTAAAAAGTATGAAAAAAGATTAGCACCACTTAGTATAAGAGAGGCAAGTAAATATATTTAAAACAAATGCATCCTTATGCCCCACTCATTTGTATTCATAGTAGAAGTTGAAAAAGGAGGTGGACACATTGCAGACATCAATGACGAAGGTAGCAGAAAAAATGGACATGTATGGGAATATGATTCTTAGGGTTGCAGTAACTTATGTAAAGAATAAGCAGGATGCGGAAGATATCCTGCAGGATGTTCTGGTAAAGTATATAACCGGCAATCCGACATTTGTAAGTGCTGATCACGAGAAAGCCTGGTTTCTTAGAGTAGCCATAAACATGGCTAAGAATAAGTGCCATTCTGCAGCATTTCGTTTACGTGATAACTGGATGGAAACAGATCGTTATTGTGATGCCTATCAATGTAATGATGTGTTGGAGGCCGTATATCAGTTGCCTACCAAGTACAAAGAGATTATCTATCTCTACTACTATGAGGAATACTCTGTGAAAGAGATTGCTGAGCTTATACATAAGAAGGAGACAACGGTAAAAAGTCTTTTAAGACGTGGAAGAGATAAACTCGGTAGGGCGTTAAAGGAGGATTATGGAGATGAATACTCAAATCAAGAAAGCATATGATAAGATTTATATGGATGTTCATACGAAGCAAAGAGTGCTGGATAAGCTTGAGAAAAGAGCGATTCAGAATGAGTTTATTGAGGAGAATCAACCCATAAAGAAAGCGGATCAGAAGATAGAAAAAGTAACGGTGTCTTTAGATTCCCATTCCAAGAGGAAATATAAGTAAATCATATCACTAGCTGCTTCCTTTGGAGTAATAATGATCATGGCAGTTGTCGGAGTATTTACCATAACAGGAAGACAAAATCAACCGGATTCCAATACGATAGCTGGTAAGGTAAATATTACAGCAAAGCCAACGATGAAAGTAAATCAACCGTCGAAGAAAGTAAATAAAAACCCGATCATGATTGAGATATCTGAAAAGGAACTTAAGGAAGGAATTAAAAATATTAATGAGCTTACAAAAGTAGAAGATACTTCTAAGATGCCTTATGTAATCTATGCAGATGCAGAAAAGACGATTATAAATCATCCTAAAGGGATATTGTGCCTGAATAAAAAGAATAAAGACAAATCGTGGTTTTTGGATACACCAAAATATAATCTTAAGCATTTTGAAAAATCATATGTTAAGTATTTGAAGGTTGAGCCATTAGGCAATGCCATAAGCTTTCATAATGATAAGAATATCAAAAATGCTTATTTGTTTGATACTAATCAATATACGTTGGCAAGAGGCAATAGCCTAATAAGTGAAGATCCTGTATACCTTTATCCTGTAAAATCTGGGCTAGCTACTTTTTTAAAAGAACAACTTGGTGATGAGTATGTATTTAGCGACTCGTATATGGTGCAAATTTATTACAAGCAAATTTTAACGGGAGTTAAGGTAACTGAAGAGAGTAGTACAAACGATGGTCACAAGAAGGGGGAGCTCGTACTCATAGAAGTTACGCTTGATACTATGGGGAAAAAATTTCTTTCCTGCAAGGTTATTCCTATAAAATAAACTGACATTAGAACTGTTAAATTGTCCTTTTGATAATATATCTGCGATAAGCAGGACGCTATTGGTTGCTATTGCCATACATTAGTGCTATATATTAAGTATGATGTATAGAAAACATTAATGATTGGAAATGGAGTGAGTAATATGTCAAAAGTATTATACATAAAAGCAAATGTGAAACCGGAAGGGATGTCAAGAACCTATAAGATATCAGATGCTTTTATAGATGCCTATAAAGAAGAAAACCCAGAGGATGAGATTATTACACTGGATTTATATGAAGAGAAGATAAAATTTCTAGAATTTTCAGACCTTGGGGTAGTGTTTGGACCAAAGAATGAGGAGAGTAGGAATCACCCTATATTGAAATATGCTTACCAATTTGCTGAGGTTGATAAGTATGTGGTGGCCGCTCCAATGTGGAACCTAAGTATACCAGCTATTTTAAAGGCCTACATTGATTATGTCAGTGTTACAGGCATCACCTTTAAGTATACTGAAACCGGCTCTGTTGGACTTTGTAAGGGAAAAAAGGCTTTGCACATAGCAGCCCGCGGTGGTGGATATTCAAATGGTCAGGCATCTGAAATGGAAATGGGATCAAGATATCTTAAAGCCATTTTTACTTTTATGGGTATCGAGGATTTCAATACAATTGCAGCGGAAACCCTTGATGTAGAAGGACAGGACGTTACCGGAATCGTAAATGAGGCCATTGGGAAAGCTAAAGAGGCAGCTAAGGAATTTTAGATAGAAAGTCCTGTAGAATAGTATTAGATCGTTATTATAAACAGTATATTACGTATAAAGGCAAGCCTTATTGGTATAGTTAGGGTTTGCCTTTTTATGTTTTGACATTACACAATATTGGTTTCTGATTGTAGGTTAGCTGATGGTTTTATAGACCAATATAGATAGAATATGATAGAATAATATAGAATAAAAGGACATCAAGGTATTAAGTAATGGGAGAAAGGAAGGGTAAAAGTTGAAAGATAATTGGATAATTGAGATGAGAAAAATATTTGGTGATAGTATTTCAAAGATCTGGGTAGAGGAAGAACTTCAGCTTCTTAAAAATGCTTATGAGTTTGCCGTTGTGGCACATAAGGATGTAATGCGTAAAGGTACGGATATTCCTTATATCACCCACCCAGTTGAGGCAGCATGTATTGCTATGACCATGACGGGGAATGTAGAGGTTGTTGTTGCCGCTCTTCTTCATGATGTGGTGGAGGATACAGAGTATTCTTTAGAGGATATAAAAAAGAAATTTGGACAGAAAATAGCTGATCTGGTGGAAGAAGAGACTGAGAATAAAAGAGAGGGTATGTCATCGGAAGAGACCTGGAGAATACGTAAGGAGGAGGCCATAGCAAGGTTTGCAACAGCTTCTTATGACGCTAAGATTATAGCTTTGTCAGACAAGCTTTCCAATCTTCGATCCATGGATAGAGATTATAAAACAGTAGGAGAAAAATTGTGGCAGAGATTCCACCAAAAGGATAAAAATGAGCATGGCTGGTATTATAAATCTATGGCTGAGGTAACCAAAGATTTGTCTGGCACAGATGCCTGGAAGGAATATAAAGCACTTTGTGAAACTGTGTTTGGAGAATGGGAATAATGGACTGTAAATAAATAGCTAAAAAAGAATAGAATTTTTTTTATCAGCCAAACTAATCTCTGATAACAAAAATAAGTGAAAGAAAAAAGGTGGCTAAGATATGATGAAATTCTTTAAATGTAATAATGACAGTTTAGTAATTCCGGTTACTTATTGTTTTACCAATGAAGCTAGTCTTACAGATGCTGAAGAGATATCACCTAACACAGTAGAAGCATCTGCAGAAAAGCATATGCCCGTAGTAAGTTGTAGTGGAAATACCATACGGGTAAATGTAGGGGCAGTATCTCATCCTATGACTGAGGAACATTCCATTACCTCTGTTATCTTAGAAACCCAAAATGGAGGACAATATCAATTCCTGAAACATGATAGTGAACCGGTAGCTAAATTCATTGTGGGAGATGGAGATAAAGCTCTTGCAGTCTATGCCTACTGTAATCTTCATGGTTTATGGAAAGCAGATATTGACTAATCATAGAAAAGAAAATGTCAGAGATTAGGAACTGACATTTTCTTTAATTATAATCGTAGAAGGAACATAATAACATTTATTTACTGGTTTTTCTTTGGATAATAAGTATTCAAAGAGTATCTCTAAGGCGTCATGTCCCTGCCCAAATGGTTGTTGACTAATAGTAGCAGAGATCACATTTTTATTTAACATGTCAATTGTTGTAGGCAGAGTATCAAAAGAAATAATTTTGATTTCTTTCTCGTGTTCTATGACAGCCTTGCAACCACCATATACTCCTGCGCCTGCAAAGAAAAGGGCATTTATGTCTGGTCGCCTTTGGAGTAAATCAGATGTAACCTTATAACTTTCTATTTCATCATCCATGTTTTCTACAGTTTCAACTAAGTGGATTCGATCATAGGATTGTTTAATTGTGTCCATAAACCCATGAATACGTTCTTTGTGACAAAGTACCAGAGAAGAGCCGGTGATAATTCCAAGTTGAATCTCCCCCTGTGTAATAAGATTCATAAGACCAGCAGCAGTTCTTCCACCTTCATAGTAGTTACTGCCTACATAGGCCAGACGTTTTGAATTCTCAATATCAGTGTTTACTGTGACAACCGGTATATTCTTTTTATCCAATTCTTCAATCAGTGTATTAATAAGAGGGTCTTCAAAAGGAGCTAGAATTAGACCAGCTATGTTCTCTTGCTCTAACTCTCGTATGGCTTCGGCTTGTTCTCTTGCACTAAAACCGGTTCGTTTAATCAGAACATTTACTCCATAGGACTTCAGTTCATTCAGTTCAGCATGGATTCCCGATACAATATCTTCAAAGAACAGGTTAGACTGGCTGAATAACACTACACCAATGGTATAATTTCTCTTGGTAGCAGCAAGGGCTAGACCGGCTCTATTTGGCGTATATTTCAACATTTCTAAAATATTAAGTATCTTTTTTTCGGTTTCCGGGTTTACATTGCCGCGGTGGTTAATGACCCGATCGACAGTACCTCTGGAGACACCTGCAAGTTCTGCTATTTCTTTAATGGTTACCATAGAATCCCCTTTATAATCAAAATAATAATGATATAAGATGGTATTGTGCACATACACAATATATATTAAATAGTATCACAAACATACAAAAATGTCAATTTTCGTCCAATGTGTATATAATATTGAAAAATATTCATAAATTCTATTGCAAGTTTTTAGAATTATGGTATTCTATTAATAGATGTGTGCGTGCACATAAGCTGTGAATAATCTGGGAGGAACGAGATGAAAATTAATCAGGTAACAGACAAATCTTTTCAAAAGTATGGAAAGATTGTAACAGGAATTGATTTTACAGAGCTGGTTGAAGCGATGCAGAAAACCCCTTGTAACAAAGATGTCGTATATCTTCCATCTGTGAAGGAACTGGAAGCTTTACCAATATTTAAGGAGTTTAAGAGTATCTGTTATGGAGAACTTCCAATTCAGGTAGGATACTGTAACGGTAATAATTATAAGCTAAACGCGTTGGAGTATCATCGATCTTCTGAAATCGATGTGGCAGCCGAGGATTTGATTCTTTTATTAGGATGCCAACAGGATATCACAGAAGAATTTACATATGACACTTCTAAAGTAGAAGCATTTTTGCTTCCTAAGGGATGTGGAGTAGAGCTATATGCTACCACACTTCACTATGCTCCATGTAATGCGAAAGAGAGCGGATTTCGTTGCGTCGTAGTTCTTCCTAAGGATACGAACCTTCCTTTAGATGAAAAACATAGTAACGGAGAAGATAAGCTGATTACAGCAAAGAACAAATGGCTGATTGCCCATAAAGAGGCAGGGCTTGATGATACAGCATTTGTAGGTTTAGTAGGCGAAAATATAAGTGTAAAATAGGAGGATATGACAATGAATAATATTCCAAAAGTAAAAGTTGGTATTGTAGCTGTTAGCCGTGACTGTTTCCCAGCATCATTAGCAGTGAATCGTAGAAAGGCATTAGTAGAGGCTTATCAGAAAGCATTTGATGCCAGTGATATCTATGAATGTCCAGTCTGTATCATTGAAAGCGAGATCCATATGGTTCAGGCTTTAGACGACATCAAGAAAGCAGGATGTAATGCACTTTGTGTATATCTTGGAAACTTTGGTCCAGAGATTTCTGAAACCTTACTTGCAAAACATTTTGATGGACCTAAGATGTTTGTAGCTGCAGCTGAAGAAAGCCAAGCAGATCTTATGGATGGTCGTGGAGATGCGTACTGTGGTATGTTAAATGCCAGCTACAACTTAAAGCTCCGTAATGTAAAAGCATATATCCCAGAGTATCCAGTTGGAACTGCTGAGGAATGTGCAAAGATGATTAATGAATTCTTACCAATTGCACGTACAATAGATGCACTTGCAAATTTAAAGATTATCAGCTTCGGTCCAAGACCAACAAACTTCTTAGCATGTAACGCACCAATTCAACAGTTATATAACTTAGGTGTAGAGATTGAAGAAAACTCTGAACTTGATCTATTTGAGGCATTTAACAAACATGCCAATGATCCTCGTATTGCAGAGGTTGTGAAGGATATGGAGAAGGAACTTGGAGAGGGTAATAAGAAAGCCGGCATCCTTCCTAAATTAGCTCAGTATGAACTTACTTTAACTGACTGGATTGAAGAGCACAAAGGCTACCGTAAATATGTTGCAATTGCAGGAAAATGCTGGCCAGCATTCCAAACACAATTTGGATTTGTACCTTGCTATGTTAACAGCCGTCTTACTGGCCGTGGCATTCCAGTATCTTGTGAGGTTGACATCTATGGTGCATTAAGTGAATTCATTGGAACCTGTGTTAGCGAAAGTGCGGTTACCTTACTTGATATTAACAACTCTGTGCCTGCTGATATGTATGAAGAAGCGATCAAAGACAACTATGATTACTCACACAAAGATACCTTTATGGGCTTCCACTGTGGTAATACCTGTTCCAGTCTGTTATCCGCTTGTGAGATGAGATATCAGAAGATTATGGCCAGAGCTCTTCCAGTTGAAGTAACTCAGGGAACTTTAGAGGGAGATATCAAACCTGGAGATATCACTTTCTTCCGTTTACAGAGTACTTCTGATAATCACTTAAAGGCATATGTTGCAGAGGGTGAAGTTCTTCCTGTAGCTACGAAATCCTTTGGTGCAATCGGTGTATTTGCAATTCCTGAAATGGGAAGATTCTACCGCCATGTATTGATTCAGAATAATTTCCCACATCATGGTGCTGTTGCTTTTGGTCACTATGGAAAAGCAATCTTCGAAGTGTTAAAATATCTTGGAGCAGAAGATATTGGCTTCAATCAGCCTAAGGGAATGCTTTATAAAACAGAAAACCCATTTTGTAAATAATTAATCATAAAAGAGCCCTGTGGTGTAACAAATGAATTTGTTATGCCATGGGGCTCTTATTATACAAAAATACAAGGTATAGGTCTTTGCTGATTGACGCAAAATAGCATTATAAGTCAATGTATTTGCAAAGAAAGTAGGGACGAATAGCCATGGAATATTTACAAAATGAAGCTTCTCGATGTCTACACTGTAAAAATCCTCGATGTCAGAACCATTGTCCTATAGATACCCCTATTCCCGAGATTATTCGCTTGTTTCAGGAGGGTAATTATGAAAAAGCCGGTGCCCTTCTTTTTGATAATAATCCACTGTCTGTAGTTACTGCCATTGTATGTCCTCATGAAGATCAATGCAGGGGTAACTGTATACGAGGGATAAAGGGAGAACCAGTGAGTTTTTGTGATATTGAACGGTTTGTATCAGAAGAGTATCTGAAGAAACCAATGAAAGTTCCGATACCAAATCATAAGAAAATTGCCATAGTAGGGTCAGGACCGGCTGGTATTACAGTTGCTTTGATACTTGCACGAAAGGGCTATTTGGTTACAATCTTTGAGCTGAGGGACAGAATAGGTGGGGTCTTAACCTATGGAATCCCCGAATTCAGACTTCCTCGAAGTATTGTTGAAACCCTGGAGGAAAAGCTTCATGAGCTTAAAGTGCAGATAAAGCCTAATACTATAGTTGGGCCGGTTATTACCATGGATAAACTTTTATTTGATGGGTATGATGCTATTTTTATTGGAACCGGAGTGTGGAATCCTAAAACCCTGAATATAAGGGGTGAGACTTTAGGACATAGTATGTATGCCATAGATTATTTAAAGAACCCAAAGGCATATAAACTTGGAGAACGGGTCGTGGTCATAGGCGCTGGAAATGTAGCTATGGATGCGGCAAGAAGCGCTAAGTATTATGGCGCCAAGCATGTGCAAATATGCTATAGAAGAGGATTAGAGAATATGAGTGCCACTAAGGCGGAGATTAAGGAAGCACAAGAGGAGGGAGTAGAATTTACTTTCTATAAGAATCCTGTGGAGATAAAAGAAGAAGGTGTTAACTTTGTTTCTACCAGAAAGATAAATAAGGAAGATGGCAGCGTAACCATAGAAACAATCGAGGGAAGTAATGAACTTCTGCCTTGTGATAATGTAATCATTGCAGTAAGTCAGATCCCTCAAAACAATATTGTGTCTACCAGCCCAGAGCTGAAGACCAGGTATGGACTTTTGGTTACAGATTCCTTTGGTCACACTACTAAAAAAGGAGTCTTTGCCTGCGGAGATGTAGTCAGTGGTGCAAGGACTGTGATTGATGCAGTGGTTGCAGCAAAGATTGTCGCAAATAGTATAGATGAGTTTTGTCGACACATGTAGGTATTTGAGGATTCTTAACGGTATTTTAATTGACCTTTATTCTTTCCTTGGGTATAATGAATTCATTATACCTGTTAAAAAGGAGAAGGGAACAAACTATGGATACTAGCGATAGTACAAACGGAGAGCAACCTCCGGCATATTATATATGGAATCATAATGGACATAGTCTATGCTTAAGAGAATGAAAGCTATAGGCTGTGTCTTTTTGTGTATTTTTTGAGTAATTTATGTGTTTTTAAGTAAGGAGGATGTTTTTGGATAGTTCGATTTTAGTTATGATTTTATTACAGGTGTTTTTGATTTTACTAAATGCAGTTTTTGCATGTGCGGAGATTGCAATCATTTCCATGAATGACAGTAAGCTGGCGAAGTTGGCGGAAAAAGGGGACAAGCGCGCTGTCAGACTAGCTAGACTTACCAGTCAACCAGCTCGGTTTTTAGCTACTATACAGGTGGCCATTACTCTTTCTGGATTTTTAGGAAGTGCCTTTGCAGCGGAGAACTTCTCTGATGGCATCGTTACATGGCTAATCGGCCTAGGCGTTGGAATCTCAGAAGCTACATTGGATGTCATTGCTGTATTATTTATTACTATTATATTGTCTTATTTTACATTAGTATTTGGAGAATTGGTGCCAAAAAGAATTGCAATGCGAAAGGCAGAGAGTCTGGCACTTGGACTATCAGCTCTGATCAGTGGAATTGCCAAGATATTTGCCCCAATCGTATGGTTTTTAACAGTATCTACCAATGGCATATTACGTTTATTACGGATAGATCCTAATGCCGAAGAGGATGACGTAAGCGAAGAAGAGATTCGTATGATGGTGGATGTAGGAACCGAAAAAGGTACGATTGACCACCAGGAAAAAGAATTTATTCAGAATGTATTTGAATTTGACGATATTTCTGCTGATGAGATTGCCACTCATAGAACAGATATCAACTTTCTTTGGCTAGATGATTCCATTGAGGAGTGGGACAAGATTATACATTACAGTCGCCATACTTTATATCCAGTTTGTAAGGAGACTGTAGACAATGTGGTTGGCGTACTAAACGCTAAAGATTATTTCCGTATAGAAACAAAGACCCATGATATTGTTATGGAAAGAGCGGTGAAACCAGCATATTTTGTGCCTGAAAGTGTTAAAGCAGATGTGTTGTTTCGTAATATGAAGCACAATCACTGCAATATGGCCATTGTCTTAGACGAATATGGTGGAATGACCGGTGTTGTAACGATGCATGATTTGATTGAGCAGCTGGTAGGAGATTTGGGATTTGAAGGAACACCTGGAGAGCTTATGCCGTCAATCGAGAAGGTCGGTGAATGCACTTATAGAATACATGGAAGTGTGCCTTTAGAAGAAGTCTCCCAAAAGCTTGGGGTCACCCTTCCTTGTGAAGAATATGATACTTTCAATGGTCTGATTTTTGACGCTTTAGGAAGTATTCCTCAGGATGGATCTGTTGTAGAGGTAACAACAGCTGGACTTGTAATTAAAGTACTTAACCTGAAGGACCATCAAGTAGAGCAGGCTATAGTCAGTGTACAGAAGTGTTGTCATGAAGAAGAGGAGGAAAGTACTCTCTAAAGGGTTCTTTCCTCCTCCTTCATAGTTTTTGTGCAGATATAAGCGGCTACGGGAATTACCAGGAGACAGCCAAGACCACTTATCATTAATGATAAAAGTTCTTCTACAAACAGTTTATAATTTGCCAGATGGCCTATGGAGAAATTGTAAACATTAAGCCAGATGCAAAATGCTAAATTCCCTCCAATAAATCCTAAATACAAGGTGTTAATATTGGTGCTCAGAATATCTCGTCCCATACGGACACCTGCTTCAAATAATTCCTTACGACGGATTGTTGGATTAACTAAAACTACTTCATACATGGCAGAGCTGATGGCTATGGCAGCATCGATTAGAGTACCAATCAGGCTGATTACCATAATACTAACAGCTATCTTATCATAGCTGATTTGAATATTCATGTTATATATCATAAGACCTTCGCTTTGCTCCAAGGTAAATCCTTGAATATGGCTTAATTTTACAGCAACAACTGAGAATATTAGTAAGACTACAACAACGATAAGAATGCTGTATAAAGCAGTTTTTGTTTTAATGTTAAATCCATTTACTAAAAATAGATTAATTGTGCTAATGACAAGACAAGCTATAAAAGTCACCAGCAATATATTGGCGCCTTTTGTGATACTTAAAATAAGTATAATAAAGGTCACCAGATTACAAATAAGAGTAAAATAGGCTTTTAGCCCACGATCACCACCAACGATACACATTACTGTTAAAAGCAATACTGCCAAAGTAACATTTACTGCCATTTATATTCTCCTTTCTGAACTGCAATTGCAATATATAGGGAAATAGGTATACTCAGAACAACACTGATTCCTCCTATTAATGCCCTTGCGAGCTCTAAGGATAATAGATATTTTAAAACTTCACCAACAGATACCTGATTGCTAATCCAAAGAACAAACTGCGGTATGCTCCCAGCTAAGAAGACGAAGAACAGAACATTGGTCATGGTGCCCATAACATCTTTTCCTGCATCCATACCTGATTTCCAAAGTTCCCTTGGTGTTAGGGAAGTATTTTGAAGACAAAGCTCTCTAACTACTGTGTTCATAGTATTTGCTATGTCTATGATAGCGCCGAGACCACCTATTATTATCTCCATCATAAAGACTTGCTCTGCAGGTATTGTTGTTAAGTACTCCATCTGGTCATAATCTAGAGTGTTATGGTGGATACAAGCTATGGTAATGGAGGCTATTCCTACTGAGATAAGAGTAGAAGAGGCAGTGCCAAGTAAACCGGAAAAGCTTATTTTACTCCAGCCATGGATGCATAAAAAAGATGTAACCGAAAACAAGGTTGCACAAACAATAGAAATAACAAGCCAATGATTGTGTTTAATCATATAGGGCAGGGCGATAAGTACAATTATTACGTTAAGGGCTATGCTCAGTAGAGCCATAGCCCCTTTTCTTTTGCCTATAAGTATTGTCAGAGTGATAAATACAGCCAGACAGGTTAGTAGAATCCAATCTCTTTTTGCACCGGTAATGTAGGTTTTGTTTTGATTAACCAAATCTACAAAAACTTGATCAAATAGCTGATATCGCTCATTATTTGCAGAGGTTTCACTATAATGATTTAGTGTATCCACTACTTCACCTTTTCGTTCTCCGTTTAAAAGTTTTATTTTAATGTGTTGCACAAATATTTTTTCAGGACTAGTGCAATGATCCATCGTATCCTGATCTAGAGACGTATCAATGCTTATAATTTTACCCACTGTGTTCTGATAAAAAAAAGCGTTGGATCTTCCAATACACAAGGCTGACCCAGTGACTAGCAGTAGTAATATTAGTCTTTTAATATATGGTTTTATGTTCATGGTTATCCTCTTTGTGTTATACTATTTTGCCTTTTATACAACAATCCTTTGAACAATGATTATAACACTGGGAACCTAGGGAAACAAGATAAAAAGGCTGTTGCGTATGCAACAGCCTGAATTTTAGTGGCGAGAGTGTTTCATGGCATCAGCCTTTGTCTCATGGATAGTACCAAAAGGATGAGCTGGTGGTGCATAAATAGAATAAACTTTTAATGGGGTATTACCGGTATTTATAATGTTATGATAGGTACCAGCTGGAATGATTACAGCATAATCTGAATTAACTGGGATATTGTAATCAAAGCAATTTTCATTAGTTCCGAACATAGCCATTCCTATACCTTCCTCTATTCTTATAAACTGATCCAGGCTAGGATGAACCTCTGCCCCAATGTCTTCTCCAGGATTAATGCACATTACTGTTAACTGTAGATGATTTCCTGTCCATAAGGCAGAACGAAAGGCTGTATTGATATTGGTTGCTTCATGAATATCAAATACAATAGGCCTTGGACCATAATCTATATAGGATTGACATGTTTCAGAAGGACTGGTGTTGTAAGTGAAATTTTTTCCACATCGTGGGCATCTATAACGATTATTCTTGTACAACTGTATATCTCCTTTATTTTTCTTTACTATATTTTACGCGTATGGAAACTTAGTGTGAAACAATATAATAAGTATATGAGTACTATGGTCGTTCAGCTAAATATTCGACACTAATATATTTATTTCTAAAAAATATGCACAACTGAATATTTTTCATCATATCTTATACTAACCAATGAGAAATGGGATAATGAATGTGAGTGTATAAGGAAAGCACCTACAAGATAAATATATCAAGGGAAAAGAAGAATTACCATTTGAAATGAGTGTTAAATCGAGGATTCCAACCATTTTCCTCATAATATTGAATAGTTAAGGAATGAATAGAATGAGTGCATTGCAACTTTTCAATTTTCGAGCAGATTATTCTACAGTAGAAGGTTCTACTCTACCTTTTGAGTTTGAGTTAGATAACGAGAAGTCTGTATTAGATCCACCAGAAGGAATCAATCAAAAGTTTGTATATAACGTAAAGGGAAAGGGAAAAGATAGTGTGAATCTGAAGGATTTAAGCTATTTTATTCTTTCCATTGATCCAACCATAAACTTAGAGGATATTATAAACCCTGTAATGACATTAAATGGGAACAAATACAATAACGGAGAACTGAGTATTGTAGATGAAAGAGCAAATGATGGTAACTATGGATTAAAGGTTGTTTTTAAACCTACATCTTTATCCAAGTTAAAATCTACTATGTTTACCTTCGCGTTCGAGTTGGCTAAGGCTGTACCTATTGGTCCTATAGATTTACTGGTTAAGGGTGGAAATCAAATATTAAGTAGTTTAAGAATTGGTGGACCGATTTTTGAAGAATTTACAGACCCAGATACTATTGTATCTAGAAGGATTGAGGTATGTACACCGATTGAAGTAACTCCAACTGTAAGACGTGGATGTGTAACAACACAAAGTTATGGGTTGCCAATAGTCAGTACAATACCATGTACAGGAACTTCACAAAAATGTAAGTTTTATGTAAGGCAGACTATGCGTGTAAGAATACCATTATCCTACTCTGCTACTACAGTAGTAGGGACCTCAACAACCAGCTTTGGAGTGACAGAGGATTCTACTGTAACTGAGTTTATAGAAGATGCTGAGTGTACCGATTGCGCTGAAGAGACAAGTGATTTATAAAACAATCTGTTCCACTATGGGGGAGAACACATAAGTTGTGTTTCTTCCCCTATAGTAATTAGTTAGAGATAAGTTTGATCATAAATTAATTTTTAATTCAACTACTGCTGTAAGCATTTTATGCCGATAACATAAGTGTTACATATAGACCGATTTTATCAGGTTTACAAAGGGGTTAAATAATAAATGGTAAATCTAGTTGTAAGTAAGTATATGTATAAGATATTTGTTTGTAGTCATTGGATGGTTTTACTCATGGGGTTTCTTATTTGTATTCTTCTTATAATTATATGCTTATTATCGACCAAACTTAAAGTTGAGAAAAAGGTAAAGCAGGAAATAATAAATAGAGAGGGTAAGTATAAACAAATTCTAGAATTGTCTGATGATGTTATCTTTGAATATGATATTCAAACAGATATTATGTATCATACAGACTCCTATAAAACTCTATTTGATAGAAATCCTATCATATATAATTACACTGAGGCACTTGTGGAATTGTCCTATATTCATGCGGATGACAGAGCGGTTTTTAAGGATTTTTGTAAGTCATTACATATAGGGAAAAGTAATTTTATGTATGAATTTCGGGTGTTAAGTAAGAATAGTAAATATGAATGGTGTCATGTAAATGGGAGTAGCTATTGCGAGGGTAAGAGCTTGCCTAATAAAGTTGTTGGCAGAATAGTAAATATTGATGCACATAAACGAGAATTGGATCGACTGCGTTTTAAAGCCCAGAGGGATCTGATGACTAACGTATATAACAAGAATACAGCTAAAGAAAAGATCAATGAGATTCTTCAAAAGGGAAAGAAGTATGAAAGACATGCTTTGTTTGTTATTGACATTGATGATTTTAAACATGTAAATGATACATATGGTCATCTTCAAGGGGATCATGTATTGACGACTATAATTACAAATATGAAGAATCTTTTCCGAGAGGAAGACATTATTGGTCGAATTGGTGGAGATGAATTTGTTGCTTTAATGAAAAGTGTGTCTGGGAAAGATCAAATTATACATAAGGCTGAAGATATTTGTAAGATATTTAATCAGGTTTTTCAATATAATGAGGAAACAATGCAGGTATCATGTAGCATAGGTCTTGCCGTTTATCCTATGGATGGAGTAACCTATGAGGAATTATTGGAACATGCAGATATAGCTTTGTATGAGGTGAAGTCTGATGGTAAGAATAGTTATATGATGTATGGTGCTTTGGGTGAGTAAGATTAGTAACGTAGAGAGCGAAAATGGGATGAAGTTGTATATCCAGTATTTGAGGGAGTAGAATTGAAACATATTGTTACTTCTAAAGAAACAGATGGATTGTTTAGTTTTCATTTAGTTAAAATAGCACCAAACCATAGGATTAAAAGGCACACTCATGAAAAACAACTGGAAACACATGAAGTTATTATGGGATCTGGTGAGTGTATCAATGTTGATAAAGCGATAGAATATGTACCAGGAGTAATATCTATTATTCAAGCTGGTTTAGAGCATGAAGTGAGAGCAGGAGAGAATGGCTTGTATTTATTTGCCAAGTTTATTCCGGCACTATGCTAGAATAATGGGGCAATTATAGTAATGAATGATACATGATAATTATTTTTATGATTAGAAAATAGACGGGTGAAAAGTCATCCGTCTATTTTATGTTAATTCCTTTGTAGTAAATATCCCTGCCATCTTTAGAACCAGTAGATATATACTACAAAAACCGATTGCACATAGTAAAAGAACCAAGCTAGGATGTATTATCATTGCTGATACTAGACGATCATAGGTTAAAGAGAAGATAAATCCCAATAGTGCTACAATCATTCCAGGTTTGATCAGCCAATCCATAAAGTGTGTCTTAAGGTGAATGTGCCTGCTGATAGCTGTATAGTCTAATATCGTAATGCAAAGCTGACTGATTAAGTTACCAGTGAGATATCCATAAATCCCATACCTGGGAATGATAAAGATAACCACTAGGATACGAATCACAACTCCTATAATGGAGTTGAAAAAGGTTATCTGCGCCTTCCCTAGTCCGTTAATGATACTACTTAAGGTAGTGGTAAGATATAAAAATGGACATAGCCAAGCAAGGCTTACAATAAAGTCTCCAGACATGGCATTGTGATAGACTACCATACCAAGAGATCTACCAAAGGTTACAAAAAAACCGGTACTCAATACGCCGATGAGCAGACAGTATTTGATGGAAATGGCAGTCGTTCGTTCAATCATTTTATGATTGCTTTTAGCCTGCGCCTCAGAGATAGCAGGTAATAATAGTACGGAAAATGAATTTGGTATGGCAGATGGGAAAAGAATAAAGGGAATTGACATACCAATTAAGATACCATATATACTTAAAGCTTCGTTAACACTTAAACCGGATTGCCTGAGCATAATGGGAATGAGTACTGCCTCTATACTGTTTAAGACACTTAAAAGAAGTCGGTTGCTGGTCAGCGGTACGGCCTGTTTAAGTAACTCCCTGAAAATACGAGGCATTTTGGTAACGCGTTGCTCCCGCTTTATGGTAACTTCATCTGTCTTTTTTGATTTATAGTGCTTTTGACGTTCCCTATAAAGATTAAGTACATTGAAGGCACAAGAGGTAAGTTCTCCCATGACAAGGCCGAGAACAGCCATTTCGCATGTGATGGAAGTGTTGCCGGCACCAACCATATAAGAAATTGCCAATACAAAGATCACACGTGTTATCTGCTCAATGAGTTGTGTGCTAGCTGGAACAGAGGTCTTTTTCATACCATAGTAATAGCCATTAATACATGAGGTAATACCACAGAAAGGAAATGCTAAGGAAAGCATCTTCAGACCTTCTGCACAGGAGGGTTCTGATAAAAGCCTGGTTGCAATAAAATTTCCAAATAGATAAACCAATCCGCTTAAAGAACATGCAATTGATAGAGAGCAGATGAGGCCGACCCTTAGAATTCTGGTAATATTATGGTTATGTCCTTCTCCATATATACCGGTCTGTGCCGCGACTAAACGGGAAATGGAGGTTTGAATGCCTGAGGCAAAGAGGGTGAAGCAGATTCCATATACTGGAAAGATAAGCTGATAGACACCCATATTTCTTGCTCCTAAGGCATTGGAGAGTATAATACGGTAAAAGAAACCTATAATTCTTGTAATGAAGCCAGCAACGGTCAATATTAAAGTCCCTTTTATAATGGAGTGTTTGCTCATTTACAGACCTGTAGTCAAATTTAGTTAGTTAAGTATATTCACCCCCATAAGAAAATATTTGTACTTGATAAAATACATACCATAACTATTGACTATGAAAAAGAAGAATGCTATTATTACGTTAGAATCCCAATTAAAATAGTCGGAATTAAATTACTCGGAATTAAAATAGTCGGAATTCATATACTATGTATTGGGAAGAAATTTGCTAATAGAAGTTTTCACTAGGTAGTGAATCTTTTTCAAAGTTAAATCAGTAAGGAAGGTGAGAGACACCATGAAGCTTTCAACAAAAGGAAGATATGGACTAAGAGCTGTTCTTGATCTGGCTTTACACTCGGAAGAGGAAGCGGTTGCTTTAAGTAGTATTGCGGAACGTCAAAGTATTTCTATCAGCTATTTGGAACAGCTAATTGCCAAATTACGTAAGGCTGGCATTGTAGAAAGTAAGCGAGGCGCTCAGGGCGGTTACAGTCTGGCGAAACCGGCAGAAGAGATATCAGTAGGTGATATCTTAAGAGCATTGGAGGGAGACCTTCATCCGGTTGATTGTGCTGAAATCTATGGTGGTACTTCCACTTGCAATAGTTCTGATTTGTGCGTTACCAAGTATGTCTGGAAACGTATCAGTGATAGTATTGATGCAGCAGTAGACGCTTTGATGCTGTCGGATCTGGTAGAAGAGGGAAAATCACTTAGAGCTGAAAAGGAATCTGGCCATAGTAGTGGTTGTTCCTGCTAGATTAGAAAACAGATTATATTAGTTTAGATAGAAAATAATAATAGGAGATGAGCAATTATGGATAAGAAAGTTATTTATTTAGATAACGCCGCGACTACACCAACAAGGCCAGAAGTTGTGGAGGAAATGCTTCCATACTTTACACAGAAATTTGGGAATCCATCTAGTATTTATGAGATTGCTGCAAAGAATAAGGGAGCTGTGAATCATGCAAGAGAGACAATTGCCAATGCATTAGGTACTAATGCAGAAGACATCTATTTTACCGGTGGTGGTTCAGAAGCAGATAACTGGGCATTAAAGGCGACTGCAGATGCATATAAAGCAAAGGGGAATCACATTATTACTTCTAAGATTGAGCACCACGCAATTCTTCATTCCTGCGAGTATCTTGAACAGCACGGCTTCGAAGTAACTTACGTCAATGTAGATGAGTATGGTGTAGTGAAATTGGAGGAATTAGAGGCTGCAATTCGCCCTACTACAATATTAATCAGTATAATGTATGCCAATAATGAGATTGGAACAATTCAGCCAATTAAAGAAATAGGGGCGATTGCTAAGAAGCATGGTGTTCTGTTCCATACAGACGCAGTTCAGGCATTCGGCCAGGTACCAATCAATGTGGATGAGATGAACATAGATATGTTAAGTTCCTCGGGTCACAAGTTAAATGGACCTAAAGGAATCGGTTTCCTTTATATTAGAAAAGGCCTTAAGCTTCGTTCCTTTATTCATGGTGGAGCACAGGAGAGACATCGTAGAGCCGGAACAGAAAATGTACCAGGCATTGTAGGTTTTGGCAAGGCAGTAGAGCTTGCGATGGCTACTATGAAGGAACGTACGGACAAAGAGATTCAGTTAAGAGATTATCTAATTGATACTGTCTTAAAGGAGGTACCATTTACACGATTAAATGGTCATCGTACTAACAGACTTCCTAATAATGCTAATTTCAGCTTCCAGTTCATTGAAGGGGAATCCTTATTAATTATGTTGGATATGAACGGAATATGTGCATCCAGTGGTTCTGCCTGTACTTCAGGTTCCTTGGATCCATCCCATGTACTGTTAGCGATTGGTCTTCCTCATGAGATTGCACATGGTTCCCTTCGTCTGACCTTAAGTGAAGACATTACCATGGAGGATATTAAGTTTACTATTGATAAAATCAAAGAGATCGTAGCACGTCTACGTTCCATGTCACCATTATATGAAGATTATATGAAGAGCATAGAAAGAAAATAAACTAATTTTAGGAGGTAGTATTATGTACAGTGAGAAAGTAATGGACCATTTCCAACATCCAAGAAATGTTGGTGAGATAGAAAATGCTAGCGGTGTAGGTACTGTTGGTAATGCAAAATGTGGAGATATCATGAGAATGTATCTGGACATTGATGAAAATGGAATTATTAGAGAATGTAAGTTTAAGACCTTTGGTTGTGGAGCAGCAGTTGCAACCAGTAGTATGGCAACTGAGCTTGTTAAAGGCCTTAGTATTGAAGAAGCCCTTAAGGTTACCAATAAAGCAGTTATGGAAGCTCTTGATGGACTTCCACCTGTAAAGGTACATTGTTCTTTGCTTGCGGAAGAGGCTATTCATGCAGCACTTTGGGATTACGCTGAGAAAAATGGAATTAAGATTGAAGGCTTAAAGAAACCAAAGAGTGATATTCATGAAGATGAAGAAAACGTTGCAGATCAGTACTAATAACCAGTCACTTAAAGGAGTACTCGGATGGAGAAGAAAAAGGTTGTAATAGGTATGTCCGGTGGAGTGGATTCCTCAGTAGGAGCCTATTTGCTAAAAGAAGCAGGCTATGATGTCATAGGAGTGACGATGCAGATCTGGCAAACTGAGGATACCTGCTCCCTGGAGGAAAATGGAGGCTGTTGTGGTCTTAGCGCAGTAGAAGATGCTAGACGTGTAGCTGCTGATATTGGAATTCCATACTATGTAATGAATTTTCGTGACGAATTTAAGAATAGTGTAATCGATTATTTTATTGAAGAATATATGAAAGGACATACTCCGAATCCATGTATTGCTTGTAACCGTTATGTGAAATGGGAATCACTTCTTAAGCGTTCACTGGAAATAGGAGCAGACTATATTGCCACCGGACATTATGCCAGAGTAGTGAAACTTCCTAATGGACGGTATACTTTGAAGAAATCTGCCACTGCAGCAAAGGATCAGACCTATGCCTTATACAATCTAACACAGTACCAGTTAAGCCATACATTGATGCCTGTTGGGGAGTATACCAAGGACCAGATTCGCGAGATTGCAGATAAAATCGGACTTAAAGTAGCCAATAAGCCGGATAGTCAGGAAATCTGTTTTGTATCCGACAATAATTATGCTAGGTTTATTGAAGAGAACACTGGGAAAAAGACAGAAAGTGGTAATTTTGTAACGCCAGAGGGACAGGTAATTGGTACTCATAAGGGAATCATTCATTACACTGTTGGTCAGAGAAAAGGATTGAACTTAAGTATGGGACATCCTGTGTTTGTTGTAGCCATTCGCCCTGAGACCAATGAAGTAGTAATAGGTAATGCAGAAGATGTATATTCTGATAGACTTATTTGCAATAAGTTGAATTTTATGACAATAGAAGATCTGGATGAAGACATGCAGGTGACTGCCAAGATAAGATATAGCCATAAAGGTGCAGAAGCTGTTATCCGAAAAATAGAAGAAGATCAGGTGGAATGTATCTTTAAAGAACCTGTTCGGGCAATAACACCCGGACAAGCGGTGGTATTTTATGATGGTGATTATGTTGTAGGTGGGGGCACTATATTATAACATCAAAGCAAGTTGCATAAACATTGTGCTTTTATCTTAAAAAATAATTATAATATGTCGATAATTAATAGGAAGGGCTAGAAGTTTGAGACTTACAACGTTCTTATGTAGAAATGATTATTGAGGAAAGGAGGAAGCATAATGTCAACCAATAGTATTTCCTATTTGTTTGGTAGCTATAATACTACCCCTAGAGGTTTTGATCTATATAGTTCTTTAGGAGATTATTCTTCACTTAGAACCGGAAGCTATAAAAAGTTATTACGCAGCTATTATGCAGAACAGAAGGCTGCTACAACTTCGACTAATAAGAATGTAGATTCCGTAGAGAAAAGGTCTCTGCTTGAAGTAAATAGTAGTGCGGATGCCTTGAGTGAAGCAGCCCAAAAGCTGACTTCCGGTACTTTGTTTGAAAAAAAAGAGATTACCACCAAGGATGACAAAACAGGGACCACTAGTACCACCAAGGATTATGATCGAGAAGCTATCACTAAGGCGGTAAAAGGTTTTGTAAATAGTTATAACGATACGATAGAAGCAGCAGGTGAAGTGGATGCGGCTAGTGTTCTTCGAATAACTTTATTTATGACGAACCAAACCTCAGCTTATAAAAATAGTTTGTCTAAAGCTGGAATTACCATCGGATCTGACAATAAGATTTCTGTAGACGAAGCTACGCTGATGAAGGCTGATTTAAGCGAGCTTACGACTTTGTTTACAGGCTTTAATTCCTTCGCTTCGAAAACTGCTGGGAAGGCCAGTGGTATAGCTAGTGCATCAGCACAGGCAGTTGGAACGAAAATCTATACAAAGACGGGTTCGTACGATCTGACCAGCTTGTATAATAGAATCAATACCTCTATATAAGAACATTTCCTTGGCTTCCTGATTTTTAGGAAGCCATTCCTTTTTAGAGCTCATTCACCCAAATGTATATATGATAGACAAATTTGGCATCCTATTGTACAATAACTACGATTATTTAAATAGTACAGGAGACTTAGCAATATGAAATTGTTATTTGCATCAGATATTCACGGCTCTATTTATTATTGTAGAAAATTAATAGAGGCTTATCATAGGGAACAAGCAGAGAAAATGATACTATTAGGAGATCTTCTTTATCACGGTCCACGCAATGATCTGCCAAGGGAATATGCCCCAAAGGAGGTAACCACGCTACTTAATGCTAATAAAGAGGAACTCTTCTGTGTAAGAGGGAATTGTGAAGCGGAAGTGGATCAGATGGTACTTGATTTTCCAGTAATGGCTGATTATATGCTGTTGTTTTTAGACGGAAAAACTGCTTTTATTACTCATGGACATAACCATAATTTGGACAGACTACCACCATTAAGGGAAGGAGACTTGCTAATCCATGGTCATACCCATGTGCTAAAAGCAGTGAAGGAACATAGTATTCATTATTTGAATCCGGGATCGGTATCCATTCCAAAAGAAGGAAATCCTAACAGTTATATGATTTATGAAAATAACTGCTTTACCATAAAGACCTTAGAGGGCGAAGTTATATTAACCTATGAAATATAATATTTTATAAGTCTAAGTAGATAGGTTTTCTATTTTCAAAGACTGTGTACTGAGTAAAACCAAGGCTTAATAAGAGTTTTCTTGCTTCGTTAAAATCGTAAGCAAGATGCTCCGGCTTGTGGCCATCAGAGCCTATGGTTAAGATGGTACCACCTAGTTCTTTATACTGTTTTAGAATCTCCGGGGAAGGGTTGGGCCTGCCAAGACCATATTTATAGCCGGCGGTATTTACTTCAATACCTTTACCCATGGAGATAATCTTCTTTAAGATTTCATCAAATAAATCCCGATACAACTCATAATTATAATTAGCTCCTTTAGAAGGACCATAGCGAATGATGTAATCTAAATGACCATATACATCAAAGTTGTCAAAACTGTTGATGATATCTAGAATAGTTTCAAAATAAATACGATATCCTTCCTCTTCCGAGATGCCTTCCCAATTCTCTGGGTAATACATATCTATATCACCAACCAAATGACTAGAGGCAATGACAAAATCAAAATTATATTGATGGAGCAAGTTATTGTAACGCTCAGCAAGGTAAGGCCTCATTCCGCATTCTATTCCCATGCAAAGTTTAATTTGGTCCCTATATTGCTTCTTTAATGCAGAAATCTTATGAACATAAGCCTCCGGATCAAAGAGGAAGGGAAGATTGTTGGTGATAGGAAAATCATAATCCATGTGATCAGTGATACAAATCCGTGTAAAACCAAGAGATATGGCTTTTTCTATCATGGATTCCATAGGTGCATCAGAGTCTGAGGAAAAGCTAGTGTGAACATGATAATCTGCAGTAATCATAGAAAGCTCCTCTCTGCTTAGTCAGCTTTTGTAATATTTGAAATGTCCGGTTCAATTAGGAGGGAATAGTTGGTATAGTAAACCACAAATCCAGGTTTCCCGCCATTTGGCTTTTTGACATTTTTCTTCTGGGTATAATCAATTTCAACCTTAGGAGCATTGGCTCCTTTAGAATAATAGCCTGCTAATCGGCCTGCCTCCTCAAAGGTACGATCTGGAAGCTCATCTCCATTAGATTTGACAATGACATGGGAACCCGGCATCTGCTTCGCATGGAACCACCAGTCATTGCCAGTGGCGAATTTAAAGGTGAGTTCTTCGTTCTGGTAGTTGTTTTTTCCTACATACATATGGTAGCCATCGGATGAAATATAGTGAAATGGCTTACTGTTGATTTTTACCTTTTTGCCAGGCTTTCCACTGGTGGCCTTCCGTCTCATTTCTCCGCATTCGATTAGTTCCTCTTTGATTTGAACCAAATCATCCTCGGATAAGGCAAAGCCCAGGGAAGTGCTAATGGATTCCAAGTGATCTAATTCAGCCTTTGTCTCCATAATCTGCGTACTTAATGCTTCAAAGGTACGCTTTAGCTTATTGTAACGGTCAAAATATTTTTTGGCGTTTTCAGAAGGTGTTAAATCCTTATCCAGTGGGATTTTAATCTCTTCATTGGTGTAGTAATTGGTACAGACCAGTTCTTTACTGCCTTCTGGAAGATTATAACCATAGGTATTGATCATTTCTCCGTATATTCTGAATTTATCCCGTTTTTCAGTGTCCTTTAGTTGTTTTAATTGTAAATCATATTTTTTGACATTTCGTTCAATTGAATTACTAATGATACGACGTAAGTCAGTAGATTTCTGTTTAATTCTACTTATTGTATTCTTGTCTGCATAATAGGTTTCTAATACCTGCGAGATAGAAGAAAATTCCTTTGTAGTCTTTCCTGAATAACAGGTTAAAGAGGTAGAGGAAAATTCCAAAGGTTCCTTTCCTTCATATATAATAGTAGGTAAATAATTGGAGTTTTTAATGTCCTCTGACAAATGATTAATCTCTGTGTAAAGACGGAGACTTTCGCATTCGTTTAAAGCAACAGCAGAAAGACCACTGTCTAAGCCAGCCCGGTAACAAAGCTCATTGGAAATAAGAGGACTGTAGCCGGTCAATGAGGTATATAATGCTTTGCAAAGGGGCAGGGGTTTTTTTAAAATAAGATTCTTAAAGTCTAAAAAAGATAGGGTAAGTGGATCTAACTTATCTGTGGTATGAGGAACAAAATATGGGCGTCCAGGTAGTACTTCTCGAACTGAGCTGACTAATCCGGAAATATGTTTGATACTGTCTACAATCTCCATTTCTGAATCACAGAAGATAATGTTACTGTGCTTTCCCATAAGCTCAATCATCAGATGCTTGATGCATACATCGCCTAATTCATTGAGATGCTCGATCTCTATATTAATGATTCGCTCCAGTCCCGGTTGAGTGATAGATATGATTTTTGCACTATTTAGATGTTTTCTAAGTAGCATACAGAAGTTTGGAGCCGTAAGAGGACTTTGCTTGTTGTTTTCTGTAAGATAGATAAGCGGCAAGCTGGCGCTTGCTGAAATTAGCAGTCTGTATTGCTCTTTATTATTTTTTATAGTGAACAATAGTTCATCCTTTTCCGGTTGCGCAATCTTATTAATGCGGCCATTTACTAAGGTGTTACTAAGCTGTGCTACTATACTAGATACTACAATGCCGTCTAATGCCATAGTTATTCTCCTTAAAACTAAACTTATGAAGCTAATTCTATCATAGGGTATCATTTATTTCAATAATCTTAGGTGGGGGCAAATGTTTATATAATTTTCACACAATTTTTCTTGACGTACTACAAAAATAAGGTATCATTAAATAATAGCATAGGAGGAAAGCTTATGAATAGTGAAAATAATTATGAAAATAATAAGGTTTCCCTTGAAGAACAACCTATTAATAACAATCAGGAGAGCTCTGGGGAAAGCTGGATGCCAATAGATCATAGCCAAAATTCCGTAAATGATGAGATTCCAAAGGAATTTTTGGCAGAGGAACATAAAATGGAAGAGCATCAATCAGAGAGTTTTGACCCTAATGTATATTATAGATCTCAACAGGAGAATAATTCTGCAAAATCAAATCACGAGAACGTAGAAGAGGATAAAAAAGCTTCATTTTTTGGCTTACCTATGGGATCAGTCAGTCTTCCAAAGATCACATCGAAGGAAGAAGCAAGAAAGGTCTTTTTCGGGCAAAGGGTTACTTATTATGAAAAATATTATACAAAATTACAGGAAACAAAGAAAAAAATAAGTTGGAATTGGGCTGCCTTTTTCCTCAATGTATATTGGTTCTTTAGCCGTAAAATGTATGCATATGGGATACTGGCTATGTTCAGTAAGGCAATGTTTACCTTGGTAGGATATAACCTTTATAACAATATGGCAAACTCAAATATTCAATCCTTAATGATTCCTTGGGCTATCTTGTATATGTTAGTGGATGTAGGAGTCGGAATGTTTGCCAACTATCTCTATATTTCGCATATGGAAAGTAAGATTGTATATCCTGGAGAATCTGAATTGTCTAACGATGATTTGGTGAAAGTAATAGTTATGCGTGGTGGATTTACAATGTCGGGCATATTAATGTGTTTCTTATTATCTGATTTGGTTATATATGGGTTACAGTATTTGATGACTTTGATATAGATTTGTCTAAGAATCAGGTTTTTCAAGGGAATTTGAGGTTACTGTGCTGGGTACTCTTACTTGACTTAGGAGGTAAGTTTTAATATAATTAATTATGTTTGGACAAATTTTATGTCATCAAAAAAGGTTAAATAACAACGAAGAAGGTAGCCATCATGATTAAAAGTATGACAGGCTTTGGTAGAAGTGAGCATTCTACTCAAAGTAGGAAGATTATTGTGGAGATTAAGGCAGTAAATCATAGATATT
This sequence comes from Bacillota bacterium, assembly GCA_023411225.1. Taxonomy (GTDB): domain Bacteria; phylum Bacillota; class Clostridia; order Lachnospirales; family Lachnospiraceae; genus KM106-2. The sequence goes on along the minus strand of JAEYPA010000135.1, from coordinate 9,627 downwards.
GTGATATCACAATTAAGATGCCAAAAAAGATTAGCTTCTTTGAGGCTGCCATCCGTAACTTGCTGAAGCAATATATTCAACGAGGAAAAGTAGATGTTTTTATTAACTATGAAGATTACACTGAAAGTAAGGTCAGTGTGAAATACAATGAGGATATTGCCAGAGCATATTATGCAAATATAAAGAAGTTAAGTGATGATTTTGGTTTAGAGAATGACATGAAAGCGTCTGCCTTATCTAGATATCCTGAGGTATTTACCCTAGAGGAACAGGATATTGATGAAGAAGAGATATGGAGCTTTATGGAAGGTGCGATTATTGAAGCGTGTGAGCGCTTTGTAGAAACTAGAATACTTGAAGGAGAGCATCTTAAAAATGATATTTTCCTGAAATTAGATGCTATTAATTCTAAGGTAGATTTCATTGAAGAACGTGAACCACAGATTATCAAGGAGTATCGAGAAAAGCTTATGAATAAGGTTCAGGAACTTTTGGGAGATACTAAGATTGATGAGGCGGTTCTGGCTACTGAATTGATTATTTATTCTGATAAGATTTGTGTGGATGAAGAAACTGTTCGTTTAAAGAGTCATATAAATCATACCAAGAGTACCTTAAACGAAGGCAATAGTGTAGGAAGAAAGCTTGATTTTATTGCGCAGGAAATGAATCGTGAGGCTAATACCATTTTATCCAAGGCCACTGATTTAGAAGTATCCAATACGGCGATTGATATTAAGACTGAGATAGAGAAGATTCGCGAACAGATTCAAAATATTGAATAGGGTGAAGAGATTGAACCGATTAATAAACATAGGATTTGGTAATATTGTTAATGTAGATAGAATTGTTGGCATTATTAGTCCTGAGGCTGCACCGGTGAAACGAATGGTACAAAGTGCAAAAGATAGTGGATTAGCTGTGGATGCCACCTGCGGAAGAAGAACTAGAGCGGTGATTGTTATGGATAGTGGTCACCTGATGTTATCTGCTTTATTACCGGAAACAATAGCTGGACGTGTAAATCTTAAAGTTGAGACTGAGATGAGTACCCAAGTGTTGAAAGGTGAAGATAATGAGTAGAAAAGGTGTTTTAACTATTGTTTCTGGATTTTCTGGTGCAGGTAAAGGTACCTTGATGAAGGCGCTGTTGAGTAAATATAAATATCAACTTTCTATTTCTGCTACTACTAGATCTCCTCGTGAAGGTGAGGTTCATGGTAGAGAGTATTTCTTTTTGACAAGAGAAGAATTTGAGAGTATGATAAAGAACGGTGAATTAATTGAGTGGGCAGAATATGTGGGGAATTATTATGGGACCCCTAAAGCTTATGTAGAGGAGCAACTGGAGCAGGGTAGAGACGTTATCTTAGAGATTGAGATACAAGGAGCCCTAAAAGTGAAGGAGCTGTTTTCGGATGCCTTACTTTTGTTTGTAACACCACCAAGTATTATGGAGCTTAAAAAACGTCTTATTGGACGTGGTACTGAGACCATGGGGACCATAAGTAAAAGACTATTAAGGGCTTACGAAGAAGCTAGTTATATGTCACACTATGATTATCTGATTATAAATGATGACTTGGAGGAATGTGTAGAACATACGCATCAGCTGATTCAACAGCAACACTGTAAGGTTGAGAGAAATCAGATATTTATAGAGGCGATTATAGCAGAATTAAAAGCTATGAAGGAAGGAGCATTTTAATATGTTACACCCATCTTATACAGATTTAATGACAGTAGTAAATAGTGAGGTTGAACCAGGAGAACAGCCTGTAGTTAACAGCAGATATTCTATCGTATTGGCAACAGCAAAAAGAGCAAGACAGATTATTGACGGTGCTGAGCCTATGGTAGATACCAAATGTCCAAAGCCATTATCTATTGCAATCGATGAATTATATGAGAGTAAGGTTAAGATTGTAAATGATGAAGAGGAAAATTAAACATTAATTTATGAAAGCACTTTCGAGAGAGTCGAAAGTGCTTTCATGATAAACGGGAGAAGCATAAATGGATGAACAAAAGGAAAGTAAGGTTAAAAAGCCCTTTAAATGGGGTAACCTATTTGTTTATATTGCAGTCGTTATTTTGGCGGCATTACTGTTGAATCGTTTTGTGCTTCAAAAGGTAGAAGTAGATGGCTCATCTATGCAGGAAACGCTTCACACTAATGATCAGCTATTTGTGGAGAAAGTGAGTTACTATTTTCATGATCCTAAAGTGTATGATATTATTGTATTCAGACCATTTGAAAAAAATCCGGATACGTATTATATTAAACGGGTAGTAGGGGTTCCAGGTGATTATATTCAGATTAAGGATGGTAAGGTGTTTAGAAATAAAGAGCCTTTAGATGATCCTCAAGGGGAAGAGTATCTGTATGATGCTGGAATTGCAAAAGAGGAGATTAAGTTAGGCGAAGATGAATACTTTGTACTTGGAGATAATCGTTATCAGAGTACCGATAGTCGTGACCGCTCAGTCGGTTTGGTGAAAAGAAATTCAATTATAGGAAAAGCTTTTTTTCGGGTTTGGCCAATCAATACAATTGGAATTATTGATTAGGAAAACGTATGGGGAGGATATATGTCATGGATTACGAGAAATTAGAGAATGATACGACAGAAGAGGAAGGTTATTCAGATGATTTCGCAAAAGAAATCGTTGAGCTTGAGAATTCTGTTGATGAAAAATCAGCGAATGAGGATGTCGAGTTAAATGATATAAATGGAACTGTAAAAAAGAAATCAATTGGGCACGAGATAATTACGACTCTACTTTATGTAGTAGCAGCTCTTTGTCTGGCCCTTCTATTAAATCGTTTTGTTATACAAAAGGTAGAGGTATCACAGGAGTCGATGTATGATACTCTGGAAGAGGGAGATCAACTGTTTGTGGAGAAGGTTTCTAATTATTTTTCTAACCCTGACCGGTTTGATATTGTAGTTTTTGAAGCACCAACAGGCAGTGTACTCGATAACGGAAAGTACTGGATTAAACGTGTGATTGGCTTACCGGGAGAGACTATCCAGATGAAAGAGGATGGAGTATATATTAACGGTGAAAAGATAGAAGAGGACTATGTAGACGGAGCAATGGGAGATCCGGGAATGATAGAGAGCCCCATTACACTGAATGAGGATGAATACTTCCTTATGGGTGATAACCGAGAAGTAAGCCAGGATTGCAGAGTGGTAGGTCCAATTAATAAGGAAGCTATGATGGGCCGAGTGTGTCTAAGAATCTGGCCACTGGGTAAGTTTGGTACAGTGTACTAAGCGACGGCGCTAAGGCTTGATTGAGACATAATGTATAAAAAAGGAAGGATAATAGGTATAGAAGCATATGCCATAATCCTTTCTTTTTTATCTTAGCCACAATGAATGCGCTGCCATACGACTGGCCTAAGGGCCGACACTGTAATAAGAAAGATTAATTTGAATTTTTAAAGGAAAGGGATATATATGATTGATGCTACCGAATTATTAGAGAATTTGGATAAATTACATACAACAGCATTGGGGATAGAACGAATAAAAAGAAATCTTTCTTTAGATTCGAATAACGTAGTTGAATGGTGTAGAGATAAAATCTATTCTGCAAATGCTAATATTACTAGAGAAGGTAAAAACTGGTATATAGAGATAGACAATTATGTCATAACGGTAAATGCGTATAGTTACACCATTATTACAGCACATAGGGAGAAGAAATGAGCTATACAATCTGTAATCACTATAACATCCCGAAAGTGCCATACCACCTTTTCCTGGCTCTTTCGGGATGTGAATAACCTTCTTAAATCCACCCACAATCCATCTTTTATAACAATTTAGTTGTCCATAGAGAGCAGTCCCATACTTTAGTTGCCAGATCTTCGTAGAATTCTGGTTCATGACAGATTAATAGGATACTTCCTTTATATTCTTTCAGGGCTCGTTTTAACTCAGCCTTGGCATCTACATCCAGATGGTTGGTAGGCTCGTCTAGTAAGAGAATATTGGTCTCTCGGTTGATTAATTTACATAAACGCACCTTGGCCTGTTCCCCACCGCTTAATACACGAACCTGACTTTCGATATGCTTGGTTGTCAGACCACATTTGGCTAAGGCAGAACGTACCTCATATTGAGTATAGCCAGGGAACTCTGTCCAAAGCTCCTCGATACAGGTGTTATTTTTGGCACCGGTCATTTCTTGTTCAAAATATCCTTTATACAGATAGTCTCCTAAGTGTACTTTGCCACTTAATGGAGGTATAATTCCCAAAATGCTCTTTAATAATGTGGTCTTTCCGATTCCATTGGCCCCGGTTAAGACGATTTTTTGACCCCTTTCCATAGACAAATTTAAAGGCTTACTCAGTGGCTCATCATATCCGATTACTAGGTTTTCTGTCTGGAAGATGTAACGACCAGCAGCACGGGCTTCCTTAAAATAAAACTCCGGCTTTGGACGTTCTGCTGCTAACTCGATGACGTCCATCTTATCTAATTTCTTCTGACGGCTCATGGCCATATTACGAGTGGAAACTCTAGCTTTATTCCTAGCCACAAAGTCCTTAAGTTCACTAATTTCCTGCTGCTGTCTTTTGTAGGCAGCTTCTAGCTGGGACTTTTTCATGGCGTATACTTCCTGGAACTTGTCATAATCGCCTACATAGCGAGTTAGTTCCTGATTTTCCATATGGTAAATTAGATTTACTACGCTGTTTAAGAATGGAATATCATGTGAAATTAGAATGAATGCATTTTCATAGTCCTGTAAATATCGTTTCAACCATTCAATATGCTCTACATCTAAATAATTGGTAGGTTCATCTAATAAAAGAATGTCTGGTTTTTGTAGTAGCAACTTTGCTAAGAGTACCTTTGTTCGCTGACCTCCGCTTAAATCTGTAACATCCTTGTCAAGGCCAAGTTCTAATAACCCTAAGGCTCTTGCTACTTCTTCCACCTTTGTATCAATAATATAGAAGTCATGAGCGTCGAGAGTATCCTGAATCTCACTAAACTCCTCCATAATACTACTTAGGGCGTCTTCGTCAGCTTCTGCCATTTGATTACATAAATCATTCATCTTTTTTTCTAAAGCAAACAAATGGGAGAAGGCTGAGCGTAGTACATCTCCAATTGTCATCCCTTTAGATAGAGCAGAATGTTGGTCCAAATAGCCAACTTGAACATTTTTTGCCCACTCTACATTGCCCTCATCCGGCATAAGATGACCGGTAACAATATTTAAAAAGGTAGATTTACCTTCTCCATTTGCACCTATTAAGCCGATATGTTCGCCCTTTAGAAGACGAAAACTAACGTCATGGAAAATTGCACGATCTCCAAAACCGTGGCTTAAGTGGGTAACATTAAGTATACTCATTCATAAAACTCCTTTTACTAGTCCATTTTTATCTTGAAAGAAGATAAAATATTCTCTATTTTACACGAAATTACCATTAGTGACAAGAGAATTTTATGTTGAATGAAGAGACGAGGTAAAGAAAAACCGGCTCTCGGATAAACCAAAAGCCGGTTGATATATTTGTATAACCCTATGGTTTTATGGACAGTTTGGGTCTACTCTTTCATACAAATTTTTGTAATTTCCGTATTCTGCTTCTGAATAGATATTACCTGCCATGGAATCTAATGGTATGCTATAGAGATTTTCATAATAATCGCAGGTTGTTTGATCAACGTTTACACTTAGAGAATGAATTTCTTCGTCAATTTGTTTGCTCTCATCCATAGTTGCGTCCTCCTAACGTCTTGTACTGTTATTAGGATTCTTCAAAGTATTATTTATTATTCATGGATGATCAAAGCATAAATTCATTGATTACATGAGCTACCCCATTGTTATCATTGCTTAAGGTAATATAATCCGCCACTTCCTTTACCTTCTGTTGGGCATTGGCCATGGCAACTCCCATGCCGGCATACTGGATCATGGTAATATCGTTATAGCCATCTCCACAGCTGATCATTTGCTCCCTAGAGAGGTGTAAATAATCTAAAAGTTGGCCAAGGGATTCTGCTTTATCAATATGCAAAGGAACAACCTCCAAGAAAAAAGGCTCAGAACGGAAGATATTAAGTCTTCCTTCAAAACGTTCCTTCATCTTTATCTCAACCTGAGCAAGATAATCGGGATGAGCTGTCATTACACACTTATTGACATCAAAGGTGACATAGTCGAGAAAATCAGGTATTTGAGTATAGGGTAATTTATTGATCCAGGCTTCTTTTTCGATATATTCATCCATCTTTGTAGCTACCAAAATGCTATGTTCATCATAGGTAAGTAAACCGGTTTTATACTCTTTAGCTGCCTGGTAAATCTCCGGGAGAAGTTCGTGGGGAAGAACCTTTTGGTAAATAATCTCATTGGTGGAACAATTAATAATTCGAGCTCCATTATAGCTTAATATATATCCGCCATATTTCTCCATCTCAAGTTTTCTGGCAACAGGCCAAATACCTGGAGTTGGCCGACCAGAAGCCAAAACTACCATGTGTCCACGTTTTTGAATATTAATGATTGCCTGAAGAGTTTCATTAGAAATGGTTTTCTCTGTTGTTGTAAGAGTGCCATCTATATCTAATACTAGTATTTCGTATGCCATCCTTGTACTCCTTTGCTAAAATCTTAATTTATATTAGCTTTTCTATGGAAGCTTGTCTAGCCTATACGTTAAAAAGAAACAATAGGAGCACTTTTTGCATAGTTTGTAGTATTTTATGCAACTTCTCTTCAGTTGACACTATATATAGCTTCAACTATAATAAAATTAACCTTAATAAGACACTTTTATAAGAACATGATTAAATATAAAAATAAAAAAATATGAGGTGGACGATGAAAAATTTTAGTAATTACAACGATTATAGCAGAAAAGAAGAATTAAAATTTGAATCTAAGGCAGTTCATGGAGCTTTAGGCCATGATCCAATGACAGGAGCAGTAAGTTTTCCTATTTTTCAGACATCTACATTTCGCCATAAAGGATTGGGCGAATCTACTGGCTATGATTACACGCGTTTACAAAACCCTACTAGACAAGAATTAGAAAGAACCATGGCGATTCTAGAGGAAGGGTTAGAAGGCTTTGCATTATCCAGTGGACAAGCAGCTAACATGGCGTTATTTACTATTTTAAATCCTGGGGATCACGTGTTGTTGTCGGATGATATCTATGGTGGTACCTATCGAATCGGAGAAGACATCTTTACTAAATATGGCTGTACCTTTACCTATGTAGATATGAGTAATTTAGATGAGGTTAAGGCACACCTTACTGAGAAGACCAGAATGCTGTTTATCGAGACACCAACGAACCCAATGATGAAGGTGGCAGATATTGCAGAATTAAGCAAATTGGCTAAGACAGTAGGAGCACTTACTGTAGTGGATAATACTTTCTTAACTCCTTACTTCCAAAAGCCACTTACTTTAGGAGCGGATGCGGTAGTACACAGTGGAACCAAGTTTATCGGTGGCCATAATGATGTTATTGCCGGTATTGTTGTAGTTAATACCCAGGAGTTAGCGGATCATATGAGACTTCAGTTAAAATCTCATGGGAATGGACTTGCTCCAATGGATTCTTGGTTATTACTTCGTGGCATTAAGACGCTTCCACTTCGTATGGATCGACACAATGAGAATGCAATGAAGGTTGCGCAGTGGTTAAGGACCCAGAAAAAGGTAACGAAAGTATTCTATGTTGGCTTTGAGGATCATAAAGATTATGCGATTACCAAGAAGCAGACCACTGGTTTTGGTGGTATGATTTCCTTTAATGTTGATAGCTTTGAAACTGTTGAGAAAGTACTTCACGATGTAGATATGATTATGTTCGCAGAGAGTTTAGGTGGGCCAGAGACGTTAATTACCTATCCAAGAACACAGACCCATGAGTCTTTAAAGGAAGAGACCAGACAAAAGCTTGGTATTACAGAGACTTTCTTAAGATTATCGGTTGGGTTAGAGAACGTGGATGATATAATCAATGATTTAGATCGTGCACTTAATGGAGGCTGCTAGAGATGAAGATTCAATTTACGAAGATGCAAGCCTTCGGTAATGATTACGTATATATAGATGCAATTCATCAAAATCTGCCGGATTTAACTAAACTTGCAAGATTTGTCAGTGACCGACATTTTGCCATCGGTTCTGATGGGATGGTGCTTATTTGTCCATCTACAGTAGCAGATTTTCGAATGAGAATGTTTAATCCAGATGGATCAGAAGGGGAAATGTGTGGTAATGCCCTTCGAAGTGTAGGGAAATATGTCTATGACCATAAACTGACAGATAAAACCTACCTCACCATAGAGACCTTAGGTGGAATCCAAAAGTTGTGGCTTACAGTGGAAGATGACAAGGCTGTCAATATTCGAGCAGATATTGGAGAGCCAAGACTAGACACAACAATAATCCCTGTGAATACACCACTTACCCAGTTTGTGAATCAACCGGTAAAGATTCTGGATGCAACTTTTCATATTACAGCAATGTCTTGGGGGAATCCTCACATAGTAACCTTTGTAGAGGACGTTAGTGACTTTGATGTGGAAGGCTACGGAAAAGCACTGGAATATCATAGAGAGTTATTCCCTAATAAGACCAATGTTACCTTTGGTCAATTTGTCAGAAGAGACTACCTAAAGATGCGGGAATGGGAAAGAGGTACCGGAGAGACCATAGGCTGTGGAACAGGTTGCTGTTCTGCTGTGATAGCAGCGGTTTTATTAGGAATGTGTGACCGTAAAGTTACTGTTGAGCAGATTGGTGGCCCTCTTTTAGTGGAATGGGATGAGGAATCTGGTCATGTTTTTATGACAGGCCCTTCCTACACTGTGTTTGAAAGTGAAATAGAATATACATTGGGATAATATTATGAAAAGCTGGCTTAGGCCGGCTTTTCGTCGTGTCTAACTTTAGGAATTATAGAGCATAATGAAAGTAGAAGACTTTTTTATTTGTGCCGTGATAGTAAAAAGAGATTGATGGATAGGATGGAAATGGAAGAATGAAGTTAAGAGCCTTAGTTGAAAAAATGAAATATGAAGTATTACAAGGGAGCCTAGACGTGGAAATTAGTGATGTGATTTATGACTCCAGAAAGGCAGTAAAGGATTCAGTCTTTGTCTGTATTAAGGGAACAGAGAGGGACTCCCATATCTATATAAATGATGTAGCTAAGAAGGGCTGCAGTGCCATAGTAGTAGAAGATGGAACTCTTATTTTCCCAGAAGGAGTTACTGTTATTAAGACTGATAACAACCGTAGGGCGTTATCCTTATTGTCAGCAGCTTATTTTGGATACCCAGCTAAGAAAATGAAAATGATTGGGTTAACTGGAACTAAGGGAAAAACTACCACGTCTTATATGATACAAGCAATTTTAACAGCGGCTTCTAAGAAGGTAGGAGTAATTGGTACCATTGGAGCCGTAATCAATGGACGTAAGGTGAAGACTGCCAACACTACTCCGGAAAGCTATGAATTACAAAAGCTTTTTCATGCTATGGTGGAGGATGGTTGTGAGTATTGTGTCATGGAGGTATCCTCTCAAGGACTTAAAATGGACCGTGTGGCAGGAGTAATGTTTGA
>JAEYPA010000082.1 GCA_023411225.1 Bacillota bacterium | reverse complement strand
GGGAAGCCAGGGGGAAAGATTGGCTAAACTGGAAGCGGCGCCCGGCGAAGCGTGGAGTAGCATGAAACGTACGATCATAAACACAATTGTAGGCGCAGGAGCCGGAGCACTCGCTACCGGCATATTTTATATCATATCTCAAAATATATAAGGAGCAGGTCGGTAACAATCAAATAAAAACAAGAGCTGTAGCCGGCATCGGTATTTTCCGTGGGGCATGACCCTGTTTAGGAGCTTGGCTGGCACTCAGTGTATGGTAGATGGGACGAAGGAAGTTGGGACACGATCCCCTTAGACACGGAAGGTTCATCATCATAGTTGATCAGAGGGAAAATAGCCTTTATAAAGCAAACAAAAGAGGATGCTTTAAAAGCTATACCCATTTATCAGCTATTCGGTACTTGATACTACGACATCCATCACTATCGGCTCTGTTTTAGAGGTAAATAAAAATCGTCAAAGTCAGTAAAATCAATAGATTTGGGCTTGACAGAATAGGAAGGAAAAAGTAATGAACAAAGAATATTTAGTAAAATGGGGTAAGGCAGCAGGAGTTAGAGCAATCAAAACCATGGCGCAGACCGCTATTGCAACCATAGGAACCACAGCGGTAATGTCCGGGGTAGATTGGATTATGGTAGGATCAGCAACGGCACTGGCCGGAATCCTTTCTGCACTTACATCGGTGGCTGGACTGCCGGAATTAAAAGAATAATCTGTTGCGACCGTCGCAACGGTTGTAATGTCACAACTTTATGGACCTGGGATTATCCTGGGTCCTTTTTTAATTGGAGGAAAATATCATGAGAGATATAACGTTGTGTCACCCTCGCCTGCAGGCTCTGGCCGCAAAGCTGATAGAAGAATGCAGTAAGCGGGGATTAAAGATTGCCATTGGAGAAACTTACCGGACTGTGGCAGAACAGGATGCGCTTTATGCTCAGGGTAGGACAAAGCCAGGGAATAAAGTAACCAACGCCCCAGGCAGTACATACAGCTCTTACCATCAGTGGGGGACAGCCTTTGACATTTACCGGAATGATGGACAGGGAGCGTACAACGAAGCTGGGGACTTCTTTGGTAGAGTTGGCGCGATCGGCGTAAGCATTGGTTTGGAATGGGGAGGTAACTGGAAATCCCCGGTTGACAAGCCGCACTTCCAGCTTCCAGATTGGGGCAGTTCCACAAGCGGAATCAAAATGGTATATGCTAATCCGGAGGATTTTAAGAAGACATGGGTTGCTAAAGCTCCGGAGGAATATACCGTAGGCTGGAATCATGATAAAAACGGTTGGTGGTATGCTGATACTAAGACCACCTACCATAAATCCTGCTGGCAGATCATCAATGGTCACAAGTACCGATTTAATTCAGATGGTTATGCACTTACCGGTTGGCAGGAGATTGAAGGTAAATGGTATTACTTTGAACCCAGAGCCGGTCATGATCTGGAATGCGCGCTATATGTGTCCAATCAGGATGGGGCGCAGCGTATAGGCTTGTTTTAAAGGAAAAATATACCAGGAAATAATATACATTCTTCGTGATACTATCAAAGAAAAACTAAGGCGGCTTGATTATGTACGTGTGTAGGACTCTTGATTATATCGTAAATACAGATTTGCATTTATATCTCTTTGTAAAATTTGATGAAGCCAGGAGTAAGGGGGTTCAGATTGATATTGAATTAACTGAGCCAATATTTTACTTGCCAGTAAATTCAGAGCAATGCATTGAAATGATGGATATGGTTTTAGATGCTGCCATTGAATCGCTTGCGGAATCTACTGATCAGAAATTGAAATTCTTTATGTTTTATACCTGTGGTGAATTACATATGGTCATTCAGCATTCTGCTGGCAAAAAAGATTCGGGCAAAAAATTAGATAAAGCATTTAAAGGATATAAGAATGCCCATCTCTACGTCACACGTGAAGAAAATTTAATAAGGCAGCATCTTGTTGTGAAGTAAATGGATCTCAGATCAATCAGAATCGGTAGGATAATGCCTCACTTTTGTGCATTTCAGAGAAAATAATAAGTACGATTTTACTGATAAAATATTTTTGTGCAAATTTTGGCACTCAACATGTCGAATTTTGGCGCATGATGGAATAGATGAATGTACCATTTGGCATAGTGCACAAAATCGCCCATTTACTGGAATATACTTCCATTGTCAAAAATTACCACCGATGTATAATTTAATCATAACTCACGTGATTATAGAATATTTCGAAACAAATCAGTAACAGTGTAATGTTTTTATAGCTTTTATTAGTAATCAGCAAAAGGCGGCTAAAATTTCTTTTTACCATCAGAATTTAAAAGGAGAGACAATGAATTACATAAGAGAAGCAGAGGAAGCTGTTAAGTTAGGAGAATACACAATTTATGATGAAGCAATGGTTGGAATAAAGATCGCCGAAATTTGTGGTTGTAAGCCATTAAATGGAGATAGGTATAAATTTGGTGCTTTCTTAGGCACTGTTTATCACTACGGAAAGATTCAGGGGATACGACAAGAACGTGCGAGAAGAAAATCTCTATAAGATTCCCACATTTCCCATCCATATTATGTTATTATGATATCAGTGAAAAGTATATCAATGTGCGCTCGGCTTAGGCTGGGCGCATTTTTCGTGGGTGGAATTATGGAAAAGAAAATTGAAAAACAAGAACAGAATAAAAAAGAATCTATTTGGAGGGACAAAAACTCACAACATCCTGAATGGAAGAGTTCAAGTGGAATGGTTTTTAAGTCTAAGAAGGTGAGAAGCGGATGAATAAACGTAGCTTCGTAGATATCTGTAAAGGATCGTTTGGAAGAAAGGTAGCTTATACTGGCGCTTCAGTTATCACACCTGAAAATATTTTAAAGGTAGTTGGTAGAGCAGTCGGCGTCTTGAACTATAACAGACCGTTCATTCGCTATCTACATGATTATTACGTAGGGGATCAGCCGATTTTGTATCGAGAAAAAACGGTGCGCCCAGAAATTAATAATAAAACAGTTGAAAATCATGCTTTGGAAATTGTTCGTTTTAAAACAGGGCAAACATATGGAGAGCCTATCCAATACGTAAGCCGTAAAAAAGATGATGCCATTAATAAAGCTGTTGATTCTCTTAACGATTATATGAGAGACGCTCATAAGCAGGCGAGAGACATAGAACTCGGTACATGGCAAAGTTCTGTTGG
>JAEYPA010000014.1 GCA_023411225.1 Bacillota bacterium | reverse complement strand
GTGGAGGGAGAGAATAAAAGGGAGAATTAACCCAGCTTGTATCTTAGCGTATAAAAGATTGGTGTATGTCACAAAGCACCAGTCTTTTTGTATTTTTACCAGGGCCTCCCTGACCTCATCTCACCATAAACTCACCACGGAAATGAACATTTGAAGATTTAGCTATTGATATTATACCAATATATGGCATAATAAGTATTGAGAAGGAAAATATTATATATTTACGGGAGGGCCATGAAATGAAAAAGAGATTACTTATACTAATGACAACAATAATGCTTATTTGCCTTATGGGGTTGACTGTAATGGCTGCCAGCGTTAAGAGGGGGACAACTGAAGTAAAGAGTATTACACCTACAATTACGAAAACTGTCTACAACTATTCCTTTACTCAAAGTGACACTTTGGAGAAGAATAATTATGGAGTAGTGATTCCGGTAACGATAACCTCATCTGGGTATTTGGAGGTAGTGGGGACTCTTAATGCAGCATCCACAAAAAAGGATGTTAGTTTTAATTTGTATACAGATCAGGCATGTACTAAAAAGCCATCAGATAGTCTTTGGTGTTGGCTTTATGAGGATCGTTTAACAGATGATGATGGTGTTTATTTAGCAGCTGGAACTTATTACTTGCGTGTATCATCGTCATTTTATGGTGATGAACCACAACTCACTAATTATGGTACATTTTCTTTGAGATTTGTTAGCAATGCAGACCGTAATCTCCCTAATAATACAGCTACTTATATATCTAAGAAAGATAGTGGAACCTACCTAAAGATCTATACACCACAAGCTGGATATATAACTGTTAGAGGAACAAAAAGTACCTATGTAAGTCTTTATAACAGTAGTAAGAGACTCTTAAGTGAGTCATATAACTCATTGAACAGTGAGAATGGTTGTATGGCTACATTTGCAGTAAGTAAAGGAACTTATTACATAAAAACAAAGAACTATACTGATATCTATTGCGTAGCTTATGCTTTTTCCCAAGAACCAACCTGGAAGGCTAGCAAGTCTTATACGCTAACTCCAGCAGATAAAAACAGAATATTTATGCTAAGTTTAAACCAAGCAAATCAGGGTATATCACCTTGAGTTATGGTGGCAAATATTCAGCATATGTAACCCTGTGTAATTATAAGAAGCAGGCGTTGTCTAAGGAAGTATTTGTTAGTAGCTATTCAGGTTCAAAAAGTGTTGTATTTGCAGTAAACAAGAATACGACCTATTATTTTAAAGTAAATTCAAGCAGTGGTAGTAGGTTTGCTTTGAAAACCTCATTTACAACTGTTTCTGAAAAGAGTGGAAGTAAGGTTAGTAAAGCAGTTTCAATTAAGAAAGGGAAGACAGCGAAAGGTTTGATTCTTCCTGGAAGTTCTACAAAAGATTATTACAAGATAGTAGTAAGTAAGTCGCAAAAGGTTAGTTTAAAGTTTACGGGAAAAGCATGTACCGGGACAATTAGAATCAACGTATACTCAGATAAGAAGCTAAAGAGGTGGGTTGGTACAGTTTACTGTAATGGTGCTTCATATTCTACCACAAGAAGGGTGTATACATTAGGTTCTTCAAAGCTTAGAAAAGGAACATATTATATTCAAGTGGAGAGATCTGATAGTAAAACAAATGGATATTACAGTATCCAATGGTTGAAATAAAAGAACTAAATAAGAGGCGCCAGTTCTTCCATTAGTGGGGGCTGGTGCCATTTTTCTATCCACATGATGCTCTTACCTTGACAAAACCTTCAGTCTAGTTATAATGAACATATTGAGAATTAGTCTGAGAAAATGCCAGGGTAGGTAAGCCGGATTGCCTGGTCCCAATAGAAAGAGAGAACGATATGTGGATTGCAGATGGATGGAAAGATTATGAGGTAATAGATTGTTCTGCCGGAGAAAAGGTGGAACGCTGGGGGAATTATATTCTGGTTCGGCCGGACCCTCAGGTGATTTGGAATACAACAAAGGAGAATAAGGCCTGGAGGAAGAAAAATGGTCACTACCACAGAAGTTCTAAGGGTGGTGGAGAATGGGAGTTTTTTGACCTTCCCAAAAGCTGGACGATTAACTACAAAGAACTGACCTTCAATCTACAGCCATTTAGCTTTAAACATACAGGACTTTTCCCAGAACAAGCCACTAACTGGGACTGGTTTAGTAAAAAGATTAAAGAAGCCGGCCGCTCTATTAAAGTATTAAATCTATTTGCCTACACTGGTGGCGCCACTTTGGCAGCAGCCAAAGCAGGGGCAAGCGTAACACACGTAGATGCTTCTAAGGGTATGGTAACCTGGGCTAAAGAAAATGCCGCCAGCTCAGGGCTTCAAGATGCTCCAATCCGCTGGATTGTGGACGATTGTGTAAAGTTTGTCCAAAGGGAAATCCGCCGTGGCAATAAATATGATGCGATTATTATGGATCCTCCCTCCTATGGAAGAGGACCTAAGGGTGAGATCTGGAAGATTGAAGAATCTATCCACGAATTTGTAAAACTTTGTGTGGAAGTCTTGTCAGAGGAGCCATTATTTTACCTGATTAACTCCTATACAACAGGATTACAGCCTGCTGTATTAGCTTATATGCTAAATCTGGAAGTGGCTAAGAAGTATGGTGGCCATGTAGATGCCCAGGAAATTGGTCTTCCTGTGTCAGATAATGGATTTGTACTTCCTTGTGGAGCCTCAGGCCGTTGGGAAAGTAAATAGAGAGATATGATAGGGAAGCTCTTTGCCATAATACCGGTGGAGGGCTTTTTATGTTATAGTAATCCCATAGATATGAATGGAAAATTATAGTATAAATTGGTTGACAAAGGTAGTACTATATAGTACTATATGTTAGGAGGATGAGAATATGCCAAAAGGAAATGGAGGACTTTTAGTATCACAAGTAAAGCAAGTGCAGGATAGAGTATTTGATGCGCTGTTACGGGAATACGGTATTGAAGAATTCAATGGGGCCCAAGGAAGAATTCTTTATATATTGTGGCAGGAGGATAATCTGCCTATCGTAGAATTGTCTCGACGTACTGCGCTAGCTAAGACAACCCTTACCAACATGTTGGAGCGAATGGAAAGTAAAGGTTTTATTATTCGATCCTATGATAAAGTAGACAAAAGACAGACACGAATTCTTTTGACAGAAAAAGCGAAATCCTTAAATGCCCAATATGAAGAGGTAACCAAAGTAATGACACAAGACTTCTACAAGGGTTTTACTGAAGACGAGATTCAGACTTTTGAACATCTTTTAGAACGTATTTTAGATAATTTACAGAAAAGTGAATCAAAGTAATATATTAGGAGGTATAATATGGATTTCTATGAAGTTATTAAGGAACGAAGAACCATCCGGGATTTACAGGATAAAGAGATACCGGAAGAAGTGTTACATAGAATTATAGGAGCTGGACTGAAAGCTCCAACCAACGATCATATGCGCAACTGGGAATTTGTTGTACTCACTGCGGAGGAACAGAAAGCAAAGGTGCTCAATAAGGTACAAAAGGAATTCACCAGTAATCAGGTAGAAGACTTTCTAGATAGCAATCAGTTAAAGGATTCCGTTCAGAGAGCCATGTATATGAATGCAGTTCCAAAGCAGTACTCGATGCTATTTCACTGTGGGTGTTTGGTGCTGCCATTTTACAGGCAGGATGCTCCTCTACTAAAGCCAAAAAGTATAAATGACTTGAATGCCTTTGCCTCCATCTGGTGTTGTATTGAGAATATGCTACTGGCTGCAACAGCGGAAGGCCTGGCGGCTGCTTTCCGAATACCATTTCCAGCTGAGGTGAAGTATATTAAGGAAGCAGTTGGTCACCCTGACAATTATATTATGCCTTGCTATCTTGCAATAGGATACCCAGTGGAGGGAGCAACTATGAATAAGCAGGTGGAATTTGATAGTGCAGATAAATTACATATTAATAGATGGTGATTACTTTAGAGTAGCTGTTACCTATTATTAATATCATCAGACCCACATTAAAGATTCAATATCTTGGGATGTGGGTCTGTGTTTCTTCTATATATAAGTGTAATAAAACAATTTTATCTCATTTACATAAAAATTACAAAAATAGCAAACACTATGTTTGTTACCAATTTTGTGAACCTGCTGTAAACATGCATATTTTCAATAAAAAACTAATAAAAAAAGTTCTTGCATTAAAAAAAATATTGTTGTATAATAACTAATGTTGTGACATTGATAGCGTTGAAGCGTGAGGTTGCCACTACAAGCTAGTGGGTTTTCCGTGGAGCGAATGTCAAGTTATGAAACTGGCGACAAGTCACTGTACAATTAACTTAAGAACTACATGATATGTGTAGAGACGTGTGAATTTTAAAAGAGTGTTTTTAAGACACACACGGGAGAGTGTACAGTCACCGCTTGTCGTACTGCTATTAAGTGCGAAAAGGAGGCGACTTTTTTTATGGCAAGTCAAGTAATGAGAATTACACTTAAAGCTTATGATCATCAGTTAATCGATCAGTCAGCTGGAAAAATCATTGAAACAGTTAAGAAAACAGGTTCTAAGGTGAGCGGTCCTGTGCCACTACCTACTAAGAAGGAAGTTGTTACAATCTTAAGAGCTGTTCATAAGTACAAAGATTCCAGAGAACAATTTGAGCAAAGAACTCATAAGAGATTAATCGATATCATTATGCCAACACAAAAGACTGTTGATGCATTATCTAGATTAGAGATGCCAGCAGGTGTGTACATCGATATCAAGATGAAATAAGTATTAAGTAGTAAGCAGGTTAAGAAATCCTTAGGGTTTATGTATAGAGGTAGGCGGTCTAAGTGTAGAGACCAAAGCACATATATCTGAACCATCTAGGATGATCGCACCACTGCCGTAAAAGTTGTTTTTCGAGTAAGTGTGATCCGCTGTAGATTTTATAGGAGGTGCAAAAAGCATGAAGAAAGCTATTTTAGCTACTAAAGTCGGAATGACTCAAATCTTCAATGAAGATGGAGTGTTAACTCCAGTTACTGTATTAGAAGCAAAACCAAGTGTTGTAACTCAGGTTAAAACAGTTGAGAATGATGGATACAGTGCAGTACAGGTTGGTTTCGGAGACATCAGAGAGATTCTTGTGAATAAGCCAAGAAAAGGATTATTTACAAAAGCTGGTGTTGCCAATAAGAGATATCTTAAAGAATTCAAGTTTGAAAACGCTGAAGAGTACACTGTAGGACAGGAAATCAAAGCTTACATCTTTGCAGCTGGCGACAAGATTGACGCAACTGCTAAGAGTAAAGGTAAAGGTTTCCAAGGTGCTATCAAGAGACATAATCAGTCCAGAGGACCTATGGCTCATGGTTCTAAGTTCCACAGACATGCAGGTTCCAACGGTTCCGCAACTACTCCAGGTAGAGTATTCAAGGGCAAGAAGATGCCAGGACAGATGGGTAACGTTAAAGTTACTATTCAGAACCTTGAAGTTGTTCGTGTAGACGTAGAGAACAATGTAATCTTAGTTAAAGGTGCTGTTCCAGGACCTAAAAAATCTTTAGTAATCTTAAAAGAGTCAGTTAAATCAAACTAGAGCTTTAAGGAAGGAGGAATTCACAGATGGCAAACGTATCTGTTTACAATATGGAAGGCAACGAAGT
>JAEYPA010000004.1 GCA_023411225.1 Bacillota bacterium | reverse complement strand
CATTTGCAAAATAATGTTATTGTGGCAGATATAGTTTTTTCAAAAATTGTGAGTAGACCTGGACACATAAAATGGAGGCACATTGTGTCCAGGAAAACTTAAGTAGATTTACTTAAGCTATAGAGTTTTTTTGTATGTAGATCAAATACGTGGAAGTTTATTGACCTTACAATATAAAATGTATGACATTATATATAATCTTTTTCAACCATTTGTTAAAATTACTTTTCATTTGCTCTTGCACTATCTAATAAAACCAATAAAGAAGAATAATATAACATATGGATGATATAACTTGTTACAGATATAATAATGTTATTTCACCTGAAACAAAATACATACACTTAATGGAAGCAATTCAAGAAACAGAACCAAGATTTTTATTAGCTAGTTGGAAGGGTGAGACTTTTCATGTTTCTGGTAATGGTCAGTCTAAGATTTCAAGTAAAAAATGGAAATAATATAACTAAATAATAAATAGTTAAAAAAATAAAAATTTAAATTACTTATCAAATGCTATCGTAATCAATAATATTAACTTAAGCAAATATTATTGTATATATAGAGGGATTAAAATGGTGGAGACAGATTTTTTTTATACAGTTATACTTCCTTTAGGAATAGGTTTGGGCAGTATAATTATTTGGGAAGCTGCAAAATTCTTTATATCTCCAAAGTATTACCGTCCTTTAACTAAATTTAAAAGAAAATATCATCTCAGGAAAACACATTACCCTACAAAAGTCATTAAATCATATGATATAATTACAGATGAAAAAATACTCCCTATAATTCGAGAAAAAGTAGAAGGTGCATTCAAAGATTTTGATATAGAATTTTTTGAATCTAAAGAATACAACTTAGCATTTCAAATATTAAAAGAAAAAATTAACTGCAAGTTTTATATTGATGTATTCCAAGATGAAGAAGATGCATATATATTGCTTAAAGTGAATAGTGATATTCACTTTAAAGAGCTAAAAGACGGTTTAGCTGCTTTATTTTGGGGTATAACTGACTTTTACGAATCTTTAAATAATTATATTACTCAAGAATCAAATGAGGTAAAGGTTAAGATAGATATTAAAGAAATGAATTTAATTTCAGAGCTATTTGAAGAATCTGAATCCACAGTAATTGTAAGTAAAAATATTTCTTTACAAAAAGAGCATGATCACACCAAATTAATTTTATCTGGACGGAGGGGCCCTGAACTTGCTAATAAAATCCGGAATATAATAATATTAGGCAGTTTTCAATAAAGGATAGATTATTTCTTTGAAATAATTCAATAAAGAACCAGCTTCTACTTCTTTCTTCGAAGCGGTTATAGAAACATCTTTCCTACTCATATTTAATCTATATCCAATTTTATTAGATAAATAATATGCAGTGCTTATATTACCTCCCTTTTCTTTTATTAATCTAAATACCTCATGTTCTCCATCTTTATCTTTCAAATTACCAGATAAAAATGCAGATTTTAAGTCTAGATCAACCTTATTCCACCAAGAAGCATTTATTTTAAGAGCATCTGCCTGCAATATTTCTAAAAAGGTATCATTTTCTAAAGATAATCGTTCATATCGTATATCTTTAAAGTTTTCTTCAAAGTTCGCTGTTTTTAAGTTTGCATCTTTTATCATTAAAAATAGTTTACCTACCAAGAATTCTACAGAACTTTCGTTTCCATTAACAAAAAAATAATTAGCTTTTGGGGTGAAAAAAATCCAAAATTCCGCATGATGAAATCGAGGATATTCAATTGTTCTCCCCCTAATAATAATTTCATGCCTTAAATCATGCTGGAATTCAAATGTAACAAAGTCATCATGTATACATTTAAATTTATCAATTGAAGACTTAAAAACATATTCCTCTTTTAATTGGGTGCTTCTCTCTAATTCATTAATGTATGTCTCGAATTCTTTTTTGAAAAAATTTCTGTCAAAAGGATCACTTTTGTATATTTTTAATGAAACCACTTAAACCCCTTCTTTATTTTATGACTTTAATTAGGGTTTGATCATATTTAATAATATCATTTTTGCAAATAACAAATATAACACATATAAAAATAAGATCAATACATTTTTCTTTTTAAACTATTTTTAAAAGTATTACAATTCTTATTTTTACAATTTTATAGCTTAAATTGACTAATCTAATTTAAAGTTGTGATTAATTAAAATAAGCATTGTAAAGAGTTATTTATTTTTTACCTGGACTAAAGGATCCCTCAATAGATCCAGCTGTGGACCTGTAAAAAAAGTATTAACCTTGGGAAGGTGGATTGGGTGGGAATTAAAATATATATTAAAAGGGGACTTCCCACCCAAGGATAAGTATAATTTTCTCTTATTATAAACTTTTATGTTATTTTTTAAATTAGTAATTATTAGAGAATACGTGGATTCCTGGACAATTATTAGGAGTGTAAGCCTTTTTTTGTTGTCCAGGAAAATGGGAAGAAAACATAAGTGATATGTTCCAAATGTAGTGGATTTTACCAGTTAAGATATGATTTTCCCACAGAGTAGTTATATTCGTATTTTAATTTATATT
>JAEYPA010000005.1 GCA_023411225.1 Bacillota bacterium | reverse complement strand
TCCTTTAAACTGCTGTGGCTGACCATTAAACTGCTGTGGCTGACTATTAAACTGTTGCTGTGGCTGATATACAGGGCGAGGAATGAAACCATCCACTGGCATATGCACAGGACCAACAAACAGATCTTTCTTTATTAATGCCATGATTCCTAACAGAACAAAGATAACACATGCTGCAATATCAAGAATAATATTAGCAGTTCTTACAAAATCATTGAACATATCATCTAAAGATCTATTAGTCAAGGCATTAGGAGTATCTGCAAAGCTAAAGAAATATCCAATAAATGTAAGTAAAACATTTACAGCTATGAACATTAACACGATTGCATTTGCTTGAACCATAGTCTTCTTTACAGTACTTCCAAAACCAAGTGCGAATACAGCAACTGTAAGCCCGATTAATACCCATAGCATACTTAAGCTTTGTATACAGACGTAAAGAGCACTTGCATAAATCATAACGTTTAATAAAACTGCTGGTATACCATAATTTTCTTTCCTCATTTTTTAATCCTCCCTAGATTGTAGATATAAAAAATATATAAACAAATTGTAGCATAGTTCATAAATGCAGTCAATCTATTCAAACAATTCCAATTTGCATTGTAACAATTAATGTGGTACTGTTAATCTAAGATTAATGTTGTACACAGACAGTACCAGTTACGGGTATTATCAGAAAGGAAGCCTATGATTACTATTGACTTAGACAATCAATCCTCTACTCCTTTATACGAACAAATCTATCTTCACCTAAAGCAAGAAATTATGACAGGAAGGCTTAAAAAAGGCGAAAGATTACCATCCACCCGAAGTCTCTCAACTCATCTTCAGGTAAGCCGCAACACGATAGACATGGCCTACAGTCAGCTTCTATCAGAGGGCTACGTTGACTCCTATCCGCAAAAGGGTTATTTCGTAAATGATATAAATAATTTATATCTCTCTGAACAAAGCCAAACCAACACAACTACACCTATTTACAAAAGCCAGGGAAGCAGTAGACATATTGTCTCTTCTGAATCGAACTCTCCTTTACTCTATGATTTTGATCCTAATGCCATTGACAGCTCTCACTTCCCAGTTAATATCTGGCAAAAACTAATGAAACATGCCTTCGATCAGGAGGCTTCCTGCTTTTTACTTGGAGATAATCAGGGAGATTACACCTTTCGACTGGCAATTAAACATTATTTAGAGCAGTCAAGAGGGGTAAATTGTGATATTGATCAGATTATAATAGGGGCAGGTGCAGATTACCTGATACAACTTCTCTCTCAATTATTACAACCAGCAGATATCATTGCTATGGAAGATCCATCCTATACTCAGGCCAATCATATTTTTACGAGTATGCACCTAAGCTCAGTGGCTATTCCTGTAGACGCTCAGGGTATGAACGTAGAACAGTTAAGAAAAACTCCTGCTAATATCGCCTATGTAACTCCATCACACCAGTTTCCTCTAGGCAGTGTAATGTCTATCAAAAGACGTCTTGCCTTGCTTCAATGGGCCAAGGAAGCGGTAAACCGTTATATTATAGAAGACGACCACGACAGTGAATTTCGATATAAAGGAAGACCTATTCCAGCCCTGCAAAGTCTGGATACAAATCAAAAAGTAATTTACATTGGAACCTTCTCCCGTTCCATCGCTCCTTCTATCCGTGTTGGATACATGGTTCTTCCACTTCCGCTCTATCAGCTGTATAGAGAAAGTTTGTCCCATTACTCCTCCACTGTATCTAGGTTGGACCAGAAAATCCTGACAGATTTTATAGAACAGGGACATTTCGAACGACATTTAAATAGAATGAAGAAACTTTATAAAGGAAGGCATGATACCATGTTAGAAGTTCTCCATAGTTTTGGTAATCTAATTACTGTCATTGGTGAAAATGCAGGCCTTCATCTTGTGGTTCAGATTAATCTTCCTGTATCAGAGCTGGAACTGATTGAAAAAGCTAAAAGCAAAGGAATTGGTCTCTATCCTCTATCCCCTTACTATATAAAAGATAAGCTTGGTCGCAACGCTTCCTTTTTAATGGGATTTTCAAATATGGAGGATAACCAGATCAAAAAAGGATTACAGGAATTCTATAAACTCCTGCAATCCTATTTATGATCCGTTGGTGACACATCACGGTTAAAATACTTTATAGCATACTCCATATCACGCTGCATCTGCTCTTTTAACTGTTCTATTGTGTCAAATTTCAATTCTGATCTCATGTAATGATGAAGATTCACCTCCACCTTCTGCCCATACAAATCTCCTGTATAATCCAGTATATAGGTCTCCACACCAGGTCTAGGTTCAGATCCAACAGTTGGTTTGAACCCTATATTAGTGACACCATATCGTTTTATGCCATCAATGATTATAGTGGAGCCATATACTCCATTAGGAGGCAGTAATTTTTCTTCCGGTGGTTGAATATTAATGGTTGGCATACCAAAGGTTCTGCCGAGCCTTCTTCCGTGAATCACTTCACCACGAATAGAAAATGGCCGTCCAAGTAAAGTCTGAACCTCTTCCATATTTCCCTTAGTCAGTTCGTCACGTACTCTTGTACTACTCACTACCTGGTTATTGGAAGTAAGTTTAGGATAGGAATATACTTTATAGCCATACTCTGAAGCAAATGTCTTAAGCAAGTCAACATTACCCTTACGATCCTTGCCAAAGCAAAAATCTTCCCCTACTACAACCACCTTGGCATCTAACTGATCCACCAAAACCTTCTTTATAAAATCCTGAGGGTTGGAATCGGCTGTGTACTTGGTAAATGGATAAGAAATAAGAACATCAAAACCCATTTGTTTCAGATGATAATATTTTTCTTCGTTTGTATAAATCAGTCTGAGCTCCCTTTCAGAAAATAAATTATAGGGATGAAGGGAAAATGTAAACATCACAGACTGATATCCCTTTTGTTTTAATTTTAAGACTTGGTTAAGAAGCATCTGATGGCCAATATGAAGGCCATCAAACTTACCTAATGTAACTACGCTATTGTGTAGCTGAAAATCTGTTGTCTCATTAATATATCTCATTCTACTTCTCCTCAGCTTATACGTGCCTCATTAAAGAAACATTTTCTCTGGCTTATATACCCCTTGCTCAACTTCTTCATAAATACCCACAAACCTACCCTGGTAGTCATAAACCCGGACTTTTCTTCCATCTGAGAATATATTGTCAGCCAGACCATCCCCTCGCTGACAACTGTTTATGTTCTGTTCTATAAAACTATTTCCATTATAAATCAGACGACAGGCATCTTCCTTTATCACGATTGTATCATATTGTGGAAACATAGCATCCACAGCGGTAACTACCTCTAATATTCTGCCTTCTCTAACTAATTCCTCGATCTCCTGAAGCTTAAAGCTTTCTTCAATTGTAAATCGGCTGGCTTTTGTACGCTTTAGTCCACTCATACAAGCACCACAACCTAAGCTGTCTCCAATATCCTGGCAAAGAGTTCTAATATAAGTGCCTTTTGAGCACTGTACTGTCATTGTAACCTTATGAGCTTCTAAGTTAATCTCATTTATGGTTATGTCGTATATCTTAACAGGTCGGCTTTTACGCTCCACTACTTTACCTTCCCTAGCAAGCTCATACAATTTCTTACCATTTACTTTAAGGGCTGAATACATAGGAGGTACCTGGTTGTAGTCTCCAACAAATGAATAAATTGCCTCTCTAATCTCTTCTTCGGAAACTAGAACATCTTTTTCTTCAACGACTTTCCCTGACGTATCCTGTGTATCTGTGGTAATCCCTAAAAGCATAACCGCCTCATAGGTTTTGTCCTTATCGGTCAATAGATCACAAAGTTTCGTTCCATTGCCCAAACACACAGGTAACACTCCTGTGGCATCAGGATCTAAAGTTCCTGTATGGCCAATCTTTTTCTGCTTTAGAATTCCTCGAAGTTTCGCTACCACATCATGAGAAGTAAAGCCAGCTTCTTTATAAACATTGATTACACCATTAATCATTTAGACTGCTCCCTAAGTTGTACATCAACTAATCGTATTATATTATTTATAACATCATGATAGTCACCAGTCATGGTACAGCCTGCAGCTCGTATGTGTCCACCACCACCGTAAGTAACAGCAATCCGGCTTACATCCACCTGATTATTAGAACGCATACTCACCTTATAAGTCTGAGGACCAATTTCATGAATCAGTATTGCTACCTCTATTCCTTTTGTCACCCTCAACTGATCAATAATTCCATCTATGTCCTTACCGCTAGCGCCATAAAACTGCATGGTTTTATCTGACAGTACAGAAATAATACATGTATTGTTAAGGGCCATTATGCTCTCCGTCAGGCATCTACCTAATAATTGGTTCTGCATATAAGACTTCTGGTAAAAGCTTTCATCAATTATTCTAGAAAATTCAACACCTTTTTCAATTAAGCGACCGGCAATACGCATAGTCTCGCTAGAAGTATTGGAGTGCTTAAAGACACCGGTATCATGAATAATGCCAGTGTATAAGGCTTCTGCCACATCTTTATTGATATAGCTCTCTTCCATTAGTCCAAAAAGGGTTTCACAGGTAGAACTCGCATGTGAAAGCACAATATTCTTATCTCCAAATAAAGTATTACTGATATGGTGATCGATGTTTACTGTCCTAACCGCATTAGAAAATAACTGGCCTGTAAAGCCCAGTCTTTCTAAATCTCCACAATCCAGAGAAATAAATAAATCATAACATTTACTCTCATTGCCCTCTGTTGTTGTCTTTATCTGATTAACATGCTTGATGTATCCATAGACACTAGGTACTGATTCCAGATATACATCCATCTGCATTTTTGGAAAGACATTTAAAATGTAATTATACAGTGCCATACATGACCCGACGCAATCACCATCGGGTCTTACATGACCTGTTATTCCAATAGAATGGGCACCATCTAATAAATCAAATAGTTTCTCCATCTTCTTCTTCCTTTTCTGAACTGTCGCTTTTATGGTTGACCTCATCGATAAGCTTTGACATATTAATTCCATACTCGATAGACTGATCCATAATAAAATGCAGTTCCGGAGTATTGCGGAGATTAATGGTTTTAGCTAACAAACTTCTGATATAAGGAGCAGCGCTCTTTAAACCTGCATAAGTGTCATTACGTTCCTCTTCATTGCCTAATACACTAATATATACTTTGGCATGCTTCAGATCTGGAGCCACCTCTACATTAACCACACTGGTCATTGGATGGATTCTTGGATCCTTAATCTCCATACTGATAATCTTACTTAATTCCTTTTGCACTTCACCATTAATACGCGTATTCTTTACACTATTTTTCCTCATATTAGGCCTCCTAAAGAATTTGATTTACCTAGGAACTTCCACCATCATATAGTGTTCAATTTGGTCAAATTCTTTTACATCATTGAATTTTTCAAATACCATACCACATTCATATCCCTTGGCAACCTCTTTTACATCATCCTTAACAATCTTTAAAGACTGAAGATTACCTTCGAAGATTAGCTTACCTTCACGAGTGATACGAACTTTGGTATTACGAAGCACTTTACCATCTAATACATAACAGCCTGCAATCGTGCCAAGACCAGATGCTTTAAAAGTAGCACGAATTTCAGAGTGAGCAATAACCTTTTCTTCATAAATTGGTTCTAGCATACCCTTTAAGGCTGCTTCAATATCATCAATTGCATTATAGATAACCCTGTAAAGACGAAGGTCTACCTGTTCTCTTTCTGCAATGTCCTTCGCAGCATGATCCGGACGAACATTAAAACCAATAACAATAGCATTAGATGCACTAGCTAACATAATGTCGGATTCATTAATAGCACCAACGCCGCCATGGATAACACGAACTGCAACCTCCTCATTGCTTAATTTAAGAAGGCTTTGCTTCATAGCTTCTACAGAGCCCTGAACATCTGCTTTAATTATTAAGTTTAATTCTTTGATATTACCTGCTTGAATCTGAGAGAATAGACCGTCAAGAGATAATTTGGCTTTAGTATCATCTAAAAGCTTTTCTCTGGACTTCTTAATATAAACTTCAGCTATACTTCTTGCTTCTTTCTCGTTGTCAGTTCCTAAGAATACCTCACCGGCCTCAGGAACATCATTTAATCCTAGAATCTCCACAGGTGTAGAAGGACCTGCTTCCTTCACACGACGACCCTTGTCATCAATCATGGCACGGATTTTACCATAGGAAGAACCAATAACAATAGGATCTCCTACATGAAGAGTACCCTTCTGTACTAAGACTGTGGCAACACTACCTTTCCCTTTATCCAGTTTGGCTTCAATTACAATACCTCTGGCATTACGGTTCGGATTAGCCTTTAACTCAAGGATTTCACTAGTTAAAAGAATCATCTCAAGAAGCTGATCAATACCTTCCTTAGTATGAGCAGAAACTGGTACAAAAATAGTACTTCCACCCCAATCCTCAGCAATCAGTTCGTATTCCACAAGTTCCTGTTTTACTCGCTCTATATTGGCACTTGGTTTATCAATTTTGTTAATCGCAACGATAATCTCAATTCCTGCAGCTTTAGCATGGTTAATGGCTTCCACTGTCTGAGGCATCACACCATCATCAGCAGCTACTACAAGGATTGCAATATCAGTGGACTGAGCTCCACGCATACGCATAGAAGTAAAAGCTTCATGTCCTGGAGTATCTAAGAAAGTAATATTTTCTCCATTATACTTCACCACAGAAGCACCTATGTGCTGAGTAATTCCACCAGCCTCTCCACTTGTTACATGAGAGCTTCTAATTGCATCTAATAAAGATGTCTTACCATGGTCAACATGACCCATTACGCAAACAACTGGAGGACGTTTTACAAGGTTGCCTTCTTCCTCCTCCTCTTCCTTTAACAACTCTTCAATCACATCTACCTGCTCTTCCAGTTCTACAATGATGTCATATTCCATAGCAATCTCTTCTGCTTCCTCAAAAGAAATCTCAGAGTTAATAGAAACCATTTTGCCCTGCATAAACAGTTTCTTTACGATTGCTCCAACAGGCTGTTTCATCTTATCAGCCAGTTCTTTTAATGTGATAGTTTCTGGAATTACTATTTGCTTGATTTCCTCTTCTACTACTTTTACTACTTCTGGCTTAATAAAGGCGCCTTTTCTGTTTGGATCCTTAGCTGGTACATTATTCTGCTGTTGATTGTGATTACGATTATTACGGTTATTTCCGTTAAATCTATTGTTGTTATTTCTGTTGTTATTGTTTCTGTTGTCATTATTTCTGTTGTTTCTGTTATCGCGATTGTCCTGACCCTGTGGTCCACGATTTTGGTTTGCATTACGGTTATTGGAATAGTTCTGGCCACTAGCCTGCCCAGGTCTTCCATCATTTCTTTGTGGTCGATTATCTCTTCCACCAGCTCCGGTACCTCCATTTACATAACGTCCATTAGCGTCTCCCTGTGGACGGTTCCCTTGTGGCCTATTACCCTGTGGTCGGTTCCCTTGCTGATTACTTCCTTGTGGACGGTTTCCTTGCTGACCATTTCCATGTGGTCGGTTTCCTTGCTGTTTACTTCCTTGTGGTCGGTTTCCTTGCTGTTTACTTCCCTGTGGGCGGTTTCCCTGTTGGTTACTTCCCTGTGGACGGTTTCCTTGTGGTCTATTACCTTGTGAGCCACTACTTTGGGTGCGGTTCACAGTTCCTGAGTTTGTTCTATTCTGGTTATTCATAGTTTGATTTCTGTTTTGTCCATTCTGATTTAATTTTGTATTATTTGTTCTTGCAGCCTCTTCCCTAACAGTTGGCATGATAGGCTTTTCTTTAACATCTGTAACAAAAACTTTACTTGGTGATTCGTTGGGAGTTTTCACTCCAAACTGTTTCTTAACAAGGTCAATCTGATTGTCCTCGATACTATTCATATGACTTTTAACTTCTATACCTTTATCATTCAAAAATTGAATAATATCTTTATTGGATTTATTTAAACTTTTTGCCAATTCATAAATCTTCATCTTTGCCATACTTCCACCAATCCTTTCCTGGCACAGGAAATTATAATTCCCCGTTTGAGTTCTTTCGTTCGTTTACAGTTCCTTCTCCAATTGCTTTTTGATAGCGTCTGCAAATCCTGTATCTGTAATCGCCAAGGAAGCTCTAAACTGCTTACC
Source organism: Bacillota bacterium (assembly GCA_023411225.1). Classification (GTDB taxonomy): domain Bacteria; phylum Bacillota; class Clostridia; order Lachnospirales; family Lachnospiraceae; genus KM106-2. The sequence goes on along the minus strand of JAEYPA010000005.1, from coordinate 4,947 downwards.
CATAGCGTGACCTAAGATTTCCTTCTCTTCAATAACAACAATTGGGACATTATAAAATGAACACATATTGGTGAACATCTTCTTTGTATTATCAGAGGCATCCTGAGCTACAATTACAAGAGCAGCTCTGCCTTCTTTTACAGCTTTCTCTGTCATAAACTCACCACTAACAAGCTTTCCAGCTTTTGTAGCAAGGCCTATATAGGATAAAACTTTATTTTGCGCCAAGTTCCTTCAGCTCCTTTTCTAGTTCCGTATAGATTACTTCCGGTATGTTCACTTTTAAGGAACGATCTAGGGCCTTTCGCTTGGCCGCCTTATTAAAGCATTCCAGAGAACAACATAGATATGCTCCACGTCCATTTTTCTTTCCTGTTGCGTCGATTATAATGTCATCTTCAGGGGTCTTGATGACGCGGATTAACTCCTTTTTGCTCTTCATTTCCCCGCAGCCTGTGCACTGACGTAAAGGTATCTTTTTCATACTCATCGCAACCTCTTTTCATTACATCTTATTCTTCATCAATATATCCATCTACCTGGGATTCACTTTTAATATCAATCTTATATCCAGTAAGTCTGGCAGCTAATCTAGCATTCTGTCCCTCTTTACCTATAGCAAGGGATAGTTGATAATCTGGTACAATTACTTTTGCACTCTTTTCCTCTGGATCTACAGTTACGCTGACTACCTTTGCTGGACTTAAAGCGTTCTGAATTAAAATAGCAGGATCATCACTCCAATTGATAATATCAATCTTTTCTCCTCTAAGCTCATTTACGATAGCATTCACTCTGGCTCCATTCATACCTACACAAGCTCCAACAGGATCCACATCATAGTTATTAGAAGCAACCGCCATCTTAGTTCTTGAACCCGCTTCTCTGGCAATACTCTTAATTTCTACTGTACCATCCTTAACCTCTGTTACTTCCGCTTCAAACAGACGCTTTACTAGTTCAGGGTGTGTTCTAGATACTGTAATCTTAGGGCCCTTTGTAGTATCCTTAACTTCTAGTACATATAGTTTAATACGTTCCGTTGGACGGAAACGTTCTCCCTTTACCTGCTCATTTTCTGTTAGAATAGCGTCCACCTTGCCCAAATTAATGCTTACGTTATAGCCAACATATCTCTGAACAATTCCAGTAACAATATCCTTCTCTTTTTCATAGTACAAGTCAAATAGTACTTTTCGCTCTTCTTCGCGAATCTTCTGTACCACTACCTGTTTTGCTTTTTGTGCAGCAATACGTCCAAAGTTCTTAGGGGTAACCTCTACCTGTACCACGTCGCCCACATTAAACTTAGGAAACTTAAGTATTCCTTCTTCTTTACTAATTTGTAAAACAGGATCTTCCACCTGCTCTACGATTTCTTTTTCAGCAAATACCTTTACATCTCCGGTAGTACGATCAATAGATACCTTGATGTTATCTGCCTTTCCATATTGGTTCTTACATGCAGCTACCAGTGAATTCTCAATTGCCTCTAATAAAATCTCCTTACTAATGTTTTTTTCTTTTTCAATTTGTTCTAAAGCATCGATTAGTTCACTATTCTTTGCCATTGTTTTATCCTCCTACAAATTCTTCTATTAAAAATCAAGTGCCAAACGAACCATTGCAATATCAGCTCTTTGGAAACATTCTTGGCTACCATCCTCTAACTCAATCGACAGGCTATTTTCATCAAATGAAAGCAAAATTCCTTCGAATTCTTTCTGTTTATTTATGGCTTTATATAGCTTTAGCTCGATTACCTCACCAATGCTACGTTTAAAATCCTTATCCTTTTTTAATTGTCTTCCTAATCCTGGGGAACTGACTTCTAAAATATAAGCGTCCGGAATATAATCTTCCTTGTCCAAAAGATCACTTAAAGCCCGACTGATAAGTTCGCAATCATCTACAGTAATTCCACCATCCTTGTCAATATAGACACGTAAGAACCAGTTAGTACCTTCCCTTACATATTCTACATCCACCAATTCAAAATGGTTGTTCTCAATCAGGGGCATGACTAAAGCTTCTGTCTTTGCTTCATATTCTTCCCTTTTCGTCATATACATTCCTCTTTTCCATATTCAATTTTACGTAGTTTATATTTCTCTTACTAGTTTTACATAATAAAATAGCTTCATACTAAAAAAGCTAGTTTTATTTAAATAAATAGTAGTCGAATAGTTTCCTGTGCCAATTAGTCTCATTGATAGCACACATAATACAAGGAGTGGATGTAAAAAATCCACTCCTTGCAATAAGCTGTATAATAACTACAAATATATTGTAACATTATTCCATACTAATTGCAAGTTAATTTTATATATAATAGGAATGCAGTTATATTTCTATCTAAATAGGAAATACTTTAAGCAGTATATTATTTAGAAAGGGTTACAAATGGACTATCAAATAATTTCAGACAGTAGCTGCGATTTAGAAACCGAATATGCCACCTCTCATAGCGTATCCGTCGTTCCTTTTTACATTTCTTTCGACGGAGAAACTTATCTAAAAGAGGGTGTCGATGTAAAGCCGAACGATTTCAATACAAAAATGGCACAGGAAAAAATATATCCTAAAACCTCTCTTCCCTCCATCCGAGATTATGAGGAATGTTTTGAGCAATATGCAAGACATAACATTCCCATCATCTGCATTACCCTCAATGCCAAATTCAGTGGTTCCTATCAGTCTGCCCTTAATGCGAAAGACTTAATACTAGAATCCATTCCGGAAGCAAAAATTACCGTAATTGACTCTACTTTAATTACCTCTGCCCAGAACCTTCTTGTAAAGGAAGCTGTCAGAATGAAGGAGGATGGCGTTCCTTATAATGCCTGTGTAAACAGAATTGAAATGTTACGTCATACCGGCCATGTACTATTTACGATTGAAAATATAGAATATCTAAAAAAGGGCGGTCGTATTGGCAAACTTCTTACTTTGGCTGGTTCACGTCTTGGTATACGTCCAATTGTTACAATGGAGGAAGGGGTCATCGTTGTCGCCGCAATTACCAGAAGCCGTAAAAAGGCAAGAAAAAAATTAATCGAGTTAACAAGAGAATATCTATCAGAAATGAATCTTCCCCTGGATGACTACTTATTTAGTGTAGGAAGCGGTCTGGACACAAAAGAAGCCATGGAATTAAAACAAGATTTGGAGCATTCACTTAGTATTAAGCAGGTAAACCTAAGCCAGATTGGTTCTACCACATGTTCCCATACAGGCCCTGAGGTCATCGGAATCGCCCTATTACAGCGGTATGACGCCTAGTAAAATGATGAAATGTGTCTGATTTTAAAAAAATTTGAAAAATTAATAAAATAATACTTGCATTTTTATTTTCTATCATATATAATAACTATTGTTCGGTACGGCCTGTTGGTCAAGAGGTTAAGACGCCGCCCTCTCACGGCGGAATCAGGGGTTCGATTCCCCTACAGGCTATTGACTGTTTTCTATAACAGCCCAACCCCGAAAAAGGCAATCCTTTATGGATTGCCTTTTTTGTTGTTATTAATGAGCCTAGCACACAGTTCGCTTATGTAGTAAGGAGCCACGACAGATGCCACGAGGTAATATGTGGTCCATTTATTACCAATAGATTTCTAAAGCAGTAATGTTTACAATAGAGTGTACAGGCTATATAGCCTAAATACTAGATATAGGTGAACAAATGAAAAAAGTTACTATTACTCAAAATGGACATCAGAGAATGGCAGGCTCTTATGGTGACATCGACAACGAGTTGGAGCAACAGGGAATCTGCTACTATTTCAAACTAGCTGACAGAATGAGAGAACGTAATCTTACTGTACGTAAGCTTTCAACCTTATCCGGACTTCGCTTGGCTACCATCTCCGATATGATGTTAGGAAAGAAAAATTCCATCAATCTTCATCATTTAACCTTATTAATGTCAACTTTACGTATTCATGACATAAGTGAAATTGTAGAAATTCATATTCCTGACTCCATCAAAGCAGACATGGATGCAGAGAATATAGAATGGTTATCTACGAATCAGGTTCCAATCGAAACTTTACGATTAGCTACAATTGTCAATCAACCGTCAGAATAGAGAAAAAAGTATCTTTGCTCTCATAACACTAGCGGCAAAGACACCTTTTTCTATGTTGCGATACATAACTTCTACCAATTCATATTGTCAAATAGCGACAACTGATTCGATGCCGGTAAGTCAGATAAAATGTTCAAATCTACCATCAAATCAATGACAGACTGGCTGACCTTTGTCCTATTCTTAAAGTCATCTCTGGATATGAACTTGCCATCCTTCACAGCATCAACTACTGCCTCTGCTGCCTTTTCTCCTAACCCATCTATCGTACTGAGGGATGGCAATAGTTTTCCATCCAAAATCTTAAACTCCTTAGCTTCTGATTTATAGATATCAATTGGCAAAAACTCAAAACCTCTGGCGTACATCTCCTGAACAATACGCATATCTTTATAGGTATCCTGCTCCTTTTTCGTCAACTCATTGCTTCTTTTCTTATAATCTGCCATATAATATTCCAATTTACTTCTGCCTTGACACATCAGTTCATAGCTAAAGGACGAAGCTCGAATACTAAAATAGGCAGCGTAATAAGCAAGTGGATAATATACCTTAAAGTATGCAATACGAAAAGCCATCATGACATAGGCAACCGCATGCGCTTTAGGGAACATATACTTGATACGTTTACAAGACTCGATATACCAATCTTCCACTCCCTGAGCCTTCATTGCCTCTTCCATCTCCGGTTTAAGCCCTTTGCCCTTACGAACGCTTTCCATAATCTTAAAGGCGAGACCATTTTCCACCCCTTTATAAATCAAGAAAATCATAATGTCATCACGGGTACAAATTGCTGTTGACAGTGTACAATTGCCGTTGGCAATAAAGTACTGGGCATTATTTAACCATACATC
>JAEYPA010000086.1 GCA_023411225.1 Bacillota bacterium | reverse complement strand
CGGTGTGGTGAGAGGACGGGAGTTAGTCACTCCCTCCTACTCGATGTATGCAATCTTCTAAAGAAAAGAGTAAATAATTGAATTTGGTAGGTAAGTGTTGTTACAGATTTGTAGTGTATATAATATATTGGGATAAGAAGTGTGATAGCGTACGTTGATTAAAAGTTTGCTTAAATCAAAGGATTATATAAAACTTATGGAATGAGGTTAGAGGATGAAAAAGGATAGAAAAGTTGCTGTGATTACTGGCGGAGCACATGGAATTGGAAAAACAATAGCGAAACAATTTCAAAAAGAGGGTGTAACTACAGTTGTGATTGACATCAAGGAGGGTAATCATTAATATATCTTCTTCCAGAGACCGGATGAGTCAACCACAAACAGAAAGCTATACTTGTGCAAAAGGTGGTATTGCTGCTTTAACGCATTCCTTAGCGGTTAGTCTTTCAGGAAAAGTAAGAGTTAATTCGATTTCACCAGGATGGATTGATACAGAAGGGACAGTTTATGAAGGGGCAGATGCATTGCAGCAACCAGTTGGCAGAGTTGGAACGTCTGAAGATATTTCCAATATGGTGCTCTTTATTTGTTCTGATAAAGCAGGATGCGTCATTTTAGAATAAAAGAATCAATGGAAAAAGGACTCCACTTACCATTTGCCATATAAGAAATACAGACATATGGCGCAATAAGGAATACTTATTTGTGCAAAGTGTATCAAGTTGTTATTTTCTTTAATATATCACATACTAAATATCAAATGAAAGGAGATTGAGTATGAATTATATTCTAGAAAGTGCAAAAAAGATGCAAGATGAGCTCATTCATATTCGAAGAGAAATTCATGCAAATCCAGAAGTTGGAGATCATCTGCCAATTACAAAAGAGTATGTAATGAATAGACTTAGAGAATATGGATATAAGCCAACTGAGATATGTGAGAGTGGTATTGTTATGACGATTGAAGGGAAAAAAGAAGGAAAAGTAATCTTATTAAGAGCTGATATGGATTCTTTACCGGTTACAGAAGAAACCAACTGTCCCTTTAAGTCAACGAATGGAAACATGCATGCCTGTGGACACGATATGCATACAGCAATGCTTTTAGGAGCAGCTAAATTACTAAAAGAGTATCAAAATGAGATTCAAGGCACTGTGAAATTAGTATTTCAGCCAAATGAGGAAGGATTTAAAGGGGCAAAGAATATGATTAAAGCAGGAGTCCTTGAAAATCCAAAGGTTGATGCAGCCATGGCTATGCATGTGCATTCCGGAACACCTACGAATGAGGTTCTTTATGGATTAGGTACTAGTATTGCGGGGTGTACAGTTTTTCGAATAGTAGTAGAGGGGACAAGCTGTCACGGAGCAATGCCAGAGACAGGTGTGGATCCAATAAATATTGCTGCACATATCTATTTAGCCATCCAGGAGATTATCACCCGTGAGATTTCTGCAACGGAATCTGTAGTAATAACTGTTGGAAAGTTTGTAGGTGGAGAGACTCATAATGTGATTCCGAAAGACGTTATTATGGAAGGTACCATTCGATATCATAAGAAAGAAATGGGTGAATTTATCTATCAGAGAATGGAGGAGATTGTATCTTCAACCGGAAAGATGTTTCGAGGAAATGCGACGATAGAGGAAGTTGCTTCCGTACCACCTTTAATCAATAATGAGAATATGGCCAATGAGATTGGTGGATACATCAAAGAAATCGTTGGAGAACAATCAGTAATCTCTTATCGAGGAAGTGGCATGGGTTCAGAGGATTTTGCATCCTTCACCTATGAGGTGCCATCAATGTATCTAATGCTTGGAGCTGGAACCAAAGAGGAAAATCCGGAATTTGGATACCCAATGCATCACCCAAGTGTTGTGTTTAACGAGGAAATCTTGCCAACAGGTGCGGCAATCCATGCCTATAGTGCAATTCAATGGTTAAAAAATCATAGTGACAGGTAAAAAGCGAAGGCTCTCCTTTATATATGATGCAGAGAATCGTGCCATAAGTAACAGAGAGCGTGTGAGAAGTACTTTATTTTCGAATAAATATTAGAGGGAATAGAAGGGGACGAAGCTCGTGAATGTTTTAATCGAAGTATAAAAGAAAAAATAGCAAACTATATGCATTTTATCAAAATGAGTGGGGCATATATGAGATAGAAATATCAGAACATTTACAAGAAAAGTATTTCGATACAGATTATGATATTTATATTTGGTCCATTCTACTATCGTTTATAGGTGCTTCAAAAATAAGAGTAATTAAGATTAACTTAGTTATAATAGGCAATAATAAAGGCAAGGGAGTGTAGGCTCCCTTGCCCGCCAAGAACACTATAATTCATTACTTTCGTATCCCCCATTACCTTAATACTTATCCTCAGATTATTTTTTTAGTTTAATAATCATAACAATGAGCATTAACAGGGATAAGATAATTTCAATGAAATTACAAATCACCATGAGTAATGACATAAAATCAGAGATTGAAATAAAATCACCTTCTTTATTAGGAACTAAAAGTAAAGGTGTAGTGTTGCTTGGCTACATATATGTTATCAGATGGATGATATGAATAATATTGCTTTGTAATGAATGAGATTGTACGTGATTGTTTTACTTTATTAGTTTATAATGAAATTAATTTAGTAATAGTTAAGGCAGCTTAACATGTAAGAAATTTTGATACTGATTCTAAGAGGAAAGATGAAATGTAGAATAACAAAGGGGAGAATAGTAAGAATGAAGGGTAGGGAGAAAGTTTATTTAGAATTTTTAAGAATAATAGCATGTTTTTTAGTTATTGTAAATCATACAAATAGTAGGGTTTTTTTATCTATTAAACCATCATTTACCTGGTTTTTATCAATAGGATATTTCTATGTATGTAAAATTGCGGTACCGGTATTTTTTATGATATCAGGAGCGGTTTTATTAGGAAGAGAAGAAAAGTATAAAGAACTATATAAAAAAGAGTTTTAAGAGTAATGTTTGTTATTATTTTATTTTCGTTTATATATTACTTATATAACTGTTTCATTAAAGGGACCCCTATAAGTATTAAAGAATTTTTTAAACTGATTTATCAAAAAAATATTACAAGCGCATTTTGGTATTTATACTCATACCTAGGCATATTAGTTATGTTGCCTTTAATAAGAAAGATGATTAGTACTTTTACAAATAGAGATTATTTATATGCTTTTGGATTATGGGGTATTTTTTATGCAACAATTCCTGTTATAAATCATTATTTTAATTTTACTAAATATAGTGGTTATTTTTCGTTACCAATCGTGGGAGGATATACTATTTATTTTATAATGGGATATTATATTGACTCGATAATAGATAAAGAAGCAATTAATAGAAAGATTGCGAGTTTTATGTGGATATTAGGAATAGGTGCAATCGTAGTTTCCATTATACTTAGCTATAAAGACTATAACCTAAATCCAAAATCATATTTATTTATGGACAATCGTATATTTATAACTACAGCAATACCATCCATTGCATGTTTTTATTTATGTAAATACTATTTTATGAATTATTCCGGGGGACGTTGGATAAGGGCAATAGCAAGTTGGACTTTCGGTATATATTTAGTATCTGATTTATTAATTGTAACTTTTAAATTTATATATACGCATTTAATAAATTTTACTCATCCAATGGTAGCAGTTGTAGTATTTGAACTTGCAGTATTCATGGCCGGAGCCGTTATTACTATGATCTTAAAAAGAATTCCAGGTATTCGTCAGCTAGTTTAAAATGGAATTGTTGCTTGGCTACATATAATCTAATACTAAGAACTATATCAAAAATAAGGGGAATCTGATGAGAAGTGGGATAAATATAAGCTATTTGCAAAGGCAGATAGCTTTTTTAAATAGTTGTAAGATTAGTTGTTTTTATTCGTCTAATAAATAGGAGTAGGAGGTGAGTGAGTGACAAAGCGTGATTTTGAAACACTGTATCAAGAGAATTTTTCTAGTATCTATCATTATCTATTGAAATTATGTCAGAATCAACACTTGGCAGAAGAGTTAACAAGTGAGACATTTTTTAAGGCGATTAAAGCGATTGATAAATTTGATGAAAGATGCAATCTGAATAGCTGGCTTTGTCAAATCGCCAAATATTCGTATTTTGACTATTTAAAAAAGAATAAGCGGTTTGTGGAATTAGACAGTTTGCTGGAACAAGAAGATTTGGCTGTTAATATAGAAAAACAACTTGTGGATTCAATTACATCAGAAGAAATATGTAAGAAGGTACGTAATTTGGAAGAACCCTATAAAAAGGTATTTGTGCTTCGCACTTTTAAGGAATTAAGTTTTAAGCAAATCGCTTCTGTTTTTGGTAGAACGGAAAATTGGGCATGTGTTACATATCATCGAGCAAGGAAAAAATTGAAAGGAAGAATGGAGGAATAAAAATGAAGATATCATGCAATGTGATTCAAGATCTCTTACCACTTTATATTGATAAAATCACAAGTAAAGAGTCTAATCAATTGATAGAGGAACATCTTAGTGAATGTGAGAAATGTAAACAGGAGTTGGAGCTATTGAACAGCAAGGAACCTACTCCTCTAATTAAATCGGAAGAACTTATACCATTAAAAATGATGAAAAATAATATTTATAATAGAAAAAGGAAGGCTGTAATACTGATATCAATGATAGTCTTTCTAGTTATGTTTGCGATCTTTTCATATTTGACAAAACCAATCTATAGTACCTATGAAAAAAGCGGAATTATGGTTAATAAAAATGAAAAGTATGAGATGTATGCTAATTTCACCGGAGACATAACTGCATATAAAATTGATAGGTATGTATCAGAGAATGGTAAAAATGTAGTGGAGATTGAGGCGTGGACATCGATTTGGGATAAAATACTTGGGAAGTCAACACCTTCTATTCTAGTAGCATCTTCAGAAACAGCAGTTGATACTGTTTATTATTGTGAAAATACTGAAGGAGATAATATGAAGATTGTATATGGTGAGAATCCGTATCCGAATGGTGGAATTGTGGTCTTGACACGTTTAGTATTGGGATACTATTTTGGATTAGCTTTTATACTAACGTTATTAATAGGGATGATATGGTTCTTCGTTAGAAAGGATAGATTAATGGACCGAATATGTAAATTCCTTTTTTTTATACCATTATCCTATGTAATAAGTGCAATATTACTACAAAATAGATCTGTTACATTCTCAGCACCCCGTGATTTTATTATGAATATCATTGCTGCTATCGCCATATATGGAATCTGTATTTTAGGATTGGCTTCCTATAGGCAGTATAAGGAAGATAGAAGTGTGCATAAATGGTAGTGTGAAGTATGGTTCGTCAATTATGGAGAAATTAAGCCATATTCTATTGTATTATATATGGCTCGTTACATAATGGAGAGGAGATAGTTTAATGTACAACTTGAAATTGCAGGAGGTAAGGCTATTTGTATTTATCAGAAGATATAAATGCATCCTGTTTTGATGATGAGTGGGAGGCTTATATATTTGATTTGGAAAACAAGTGGACATAGGTATTTGCTGTGATTAAATGTAATTAAAGAGAATTTATTAAGGAGAAGGGGAAGTAGAATATGAGGATAGAAGAAGAACTTGATTGGATTGCGGATGGATCATTTAAAGAGAATGATTATACAGAAAGAAGAGAATTTGTCCATTCTTTTGGAATGAAATGTGATTGTGTGGGATGGACGAGTATGACACTTCAAAGTCAGGAAGACTTAGAACTTTTAAGACAAATTCGAGAAAAAGCAGATAGAGAGCATTTTTTCCTTAGGGGAACTTATGAAAAGCGTATTTATGATGTGGAGACAGAGTGGTACCTATTAGAGCCACAGATCAAGCTGGATTTTAATGATGGTGTAGAAAATGAAAAATACGAAAAAATGGGAGTTGCTACGATAAAAGGATATAAAGTACCGAAGGGATGCCACTTGTTTGAATTCTTTTCAAAGTTACCAGCAGTTTCACCAGATTTTGTTAAAGTATGTCAGGACAATAAGATGAAGGGAGTTACGTTTGCATGGATTCCGGATGATGGTCGTTATCAGGCTCCCGCTTACTATAGCTTAATACCTGAAAAAATGGTATCTAGGATTGCAGGGGCATCGGAGGCATTTGATAAAACCAGTTATAAATATTATGGAATAGATAGGAAGACAAGAAGAGAGCAATATAAACGGATCCCTTATGACAGAGAGGGGTTGTTGAACCTTTATCGCCAGGCAGATTGGGATGGAGGGCATCTGACTTTCCTTGAGAGTATTATGGATGACTATCTTTACGCATGCATTCCAATTATGATAGATCAAAATGGAGTACCAGATACGGATTTTGCATATTTAACGCATGGTGAGCATTTGGAAGTCCTTATTCGACAATCAGCGGCAGAGAAACTGGTTGAAGAAAGGGTATTGCGTCAGAAAGAACTTATCCCAGTATTGTATTTTGATGAGAAAATTCATAGCCTTCTGATTGAGGAATGTCAACCAAAACAGTTTCCGGAGTTAAAGTCACAGGAGGAATTGAGCAAATTACAGGCAGATCGGGAAAAGAAAAAACGCCCGGTGTACGAACCAACAGAGAAAATAACACTAAAGACATTGCGCCAGGCGAAGAAAGAAAATGAAGAACAGTATCACAAACCTCTAAAACGGTCAGTTGCGGATCACTTACTGGGTACAGAATTGGAATGCATAGTACCTTATTACCGGATTTCCAATGGAGGCTATATTTCTGATGAGATAGAGTACTATGCCTTTGAGAAGGTGGCGATTGAAACAAGAGAATTTCTTACAGAGATCCAGACAGAGGAGAGACTGTTAATGGATATGCCACAGTTGCTTACATGTACTGTCATTGGACAAGCTGTAAATGGAGACAGTATTCTTCTAGAGCCAAAGCACACTGTTCTTAGATATGATCACGAGGATCCGACTTTAAGTATTAGGTGGAATAGTATTTTTGAGTTTTTCTATGATAATATTGAGATAAGTTAGTATGGTTAAAGTTATATTGAGTCAGGCTAATAAAAATATAGCTTATATTATATATCTATAGTTTATTACGGAAAGGAGCTGGAATACTATAAAATCCAAAATCTCAGGAAGAAAGCCTATTTTATTGTTTTAGGAATAGGGTAAGGATACCAGCCAATTGCGGGATATTGTTACGGAGTGGGAAAACGAGAAAGAGTAAAGAAAGCGTTTTTACTCTCAAGTATTGCCGGAACAAGGATATGCTCTATATTTGCCGTAGTGGCATTTCTATTTCCCATACCCATCATGACCTGGTTTCGAGCAGATGATGAAGTGATTTCTGTAGGCGCACGTGCCTTGGTTATAGCATTGCAGCTACCTTTTTATTATTAATTCAGCATAATATGTATAATTTCGATTAGATTATTCAACATAAGGCAATAATAAAAGCAAGGGAGCAGTAATCTCCCTTGCCCGACCAAGAAGATTACAGGAATTCATACTTTCGTAGGCCCCACATTTTTAAATACTTATCCGCCTAAAATATGGGTACTATTTTAAAGCAAGGGATATTAGTGCAATTATTAATTCTAAGAAACTACTTAGCACTAGAAGTAATGTGAGTACTTCTATTTTAGACATAGAATCACCTACTTTCAGAAAACTAAAAGTGGAATTTCTGCAATGTATCTTGGCTACATATAGAATATCAGATGCCATATCCACAAAAATTAGAACAGGGGGATTGAATGATGGTTAAATATGATAAACGAATAGGGGTAATGGTCATTGTATCTTATGGGATAATTTACCTTTTATGAATTTAATCTACGTAGAGGAAGTTTATAGAAAACAAGGCTTTAAGGATTGTGGAGGATTACTTTTTGACAATACCCCATTGGTTCAGCTCATGGAGATGTTTATGAGAAAAGTTTTGGTTTAGGAAATAAGAGGGCAGAAGGCTCAATTTGAGAGCCATCTGCCCATTTGCTATGATAGAAGAAACCCTGTTAATTTGTATTTGTTAGATACTGAACGGATGGAAGTTCAAGAATTTGACCGACACGAATTAGATTTACATTCCGAGTAACATTAGTATTAAGACCGAGTAAAGTAGATACTTTCGTTTTGTGTTTTTTTGCAATTCCAGATAGAGTATCTCCGGCTTTAATGGTATATGTTGTTATGATATCTGTGCTTGTGTTTGTTGGAAGTGTCAATTGCTGCCCAACCAATATTAGATTAGGATTGCTTATATTATTAAGAGCTACTAATGTGCCTACGGATGTGTTGAAGCGTCTGGCGATACTGGATAGCGTATCCCCTTTAACTACGGTATAGATGCTGCCTAAAGGGGTGGAACTTGCAGGTACTTTGAGTTTCTCTCCAACGAAAATTAAGTCAGGATTACTAATATTATTTAATCTGACTAATACAGAGACGGTTGTATTGAAACGCCTGGCAATACTGGATAACGTATCCCCTCTAACCACGGTATAATAGATGATGTTATAGCGGGTGGATGTGCTATGAGGTGATGTTGAATTTCTAATGGAAGATGTATCAGATAGTAGAATATCAGTAGTATAACGGTCCAAATCAACATCACCAGATATGCCATCTACTCGGCCTACATCACTATATTGCCAACCTTCCCAGACATCCCACCTTGTATCCTCAGGTTCGTTGGTATCATAATCTGCTACCCAAAGAGGATAGGAGTTAGCCACTGTAGTGCTATAAATACTTCTTGCTTTAGAAGCATCGCTATATACAATAACATCTTTATCTGTTAACTCATTTACTCGCTCTAGGAATGCTAATGCAATTTGATTAAACAAAGAATTAGATAAGCCATAATTTGTACCTAAATCCATTGCAAGCTTAATTTCTGGTTCTAATCCACTTATTTCAGATGCAAAGAATTGAGCTTGTAGTCTTGCAGAAGAAACAGTTGTTGCATCTAGAAAATGGTAAAAACCAACATTTAATCTGGCAGCTTTTGCATTCTCGTAATTGGTTCTGAATCTTCTGTCAACTTGGTTCTCGCCAATTGTTGCTCGGATAATTACATAGTTCCTACCGTCTTCACGGACACGATTGAAGTCTATCGTTCCTTGATAGGAACTGACGTCTATACCTTCACGAATGTCATTATTTGAAGGATCCATATATATATTTGCTCCTTTAGAGTTGATACTACATTCTATGACTTGTAATGATATAATGTTACAAAAAATATGAACAGATGACAGCAGTACAATACTCATTTTATGGCTAGATGTCTGCTTAAACAAGTAAATAGAGTATAGACATATAAAAGGTGTTATAATTAGAATAAGAGTAAATAATATATTACAGTGATGAAGGAGGGGTTTGGTTGATATCAGTTAAGGAACAGATTTTCCGACTTGATACAAAAGGGACAAGTTATTGGTTTGGGGTAACTAAGTTTGGACACTTAGAACACATTTACTATGGACCATTTTTGAAGGAGCAGTCAGTGGAAGCTTTATATGTAAAGCGATCTGCCACGATTGGATCTTCCATCGTATATGACCAATCTGATGAGAATTATTGCTTGGATAATATGTGCCTGGAATGGTCTGGAATTGGAAGAGGAGACTTTAGGTATAGTCCCCTTGAATTGAAAATGCCGGATACCAGCTTCATTAATGATTTTATATATTCATCTCACAGGGTGATGAAAGGCTATGTGCCAATGGAAACTTTACCTACAGCATATGGAAAAGAGGATGATAGTGAGACTTTAGAGATTACCCTTACGGAAATATCTAGCAAGGTGGTACTAAGGCTCTATTATACAGTCTATGAAACGACAGATACCGTAACAAGACGAGCAGTACTAATAAATGAGGACGAGAAAACAGTTACAATTCGAAGAATCATGAGTATGATGATGGATTTGCCAAATCGTAACTTTAAGATGGTGACCTTTGATGGAGGCTGGAGTAAGGAAGCTCATCGTCATGACCGTGCAATCAATTATGGGATGTACGTGAACTCCTCTACAACAGGGGGCAGTAGCAACAGACACAATCCTGGATTTTTATTAGCGGAGGAGTCGGCAAGTGAAGATAGTGGCTTCGTATATGGTTTTAATTTAATCTATAGTGGGAATCACTTTGGATGCGTGGAGTTAAGCAATCAGCAACTGACTAGAATAGAGTTAGGTATCAATCCTCATTGCTTTGAATGGGATTTACATAAAGGAGAACAGTTTGAGACACCAGAAGCCATCATGACCTTTAGTAAGGATGGGTTTCATGGTATGAGTCATAATTTTCATAATTTTATCAATGAGCATATTGTCAGAGGCGACTGGAAAGGAAAAGAAAGACCGGTACTTCTTAATAATTGGGAAGCTTGTTTTTTTAAGTTTACCCAGCGGAAACTACTTCGATTAGCACGTAGGGCGAAAAAGCTGGGTGTTGAAATGTTTGTCTTAGATGATGGTTGGTTTGGTAATCGTAATAATGATAAAGCAGGACTTGGAGATTATACGGTAAATCGGAAAAAGCTTCCGTCAGGCTTGAAGAAATTTGCCCATAAGATACATAAGCTAAATATGAGATTCGGTCTTTGGTTTGAGCCGGAGATGGTAAATGAGGATAGTGACTTATTTAGGTTACATCCAGAGTATGCTGTTAGGTTACCGGAGAAGAAGCCGACCCTTGGAAGAAATCAACTTGTACTTGATCTATGTAATCCGGAAGTAAGGGATTATGTCGTGAAGCAAGTTGGGAGCATATTAGATGAAAATGACATTGATTATGTGAAATGGGATATGAACCGACATATGAGCGAGGTCTATTCCGAGGTTCTAATGAATCAGGGGGAATTCTATCATCGTTATATAATAGGACTTTATCAGGTGTTAGAACGTATTTTCTATCAAAGGCCACACATATTGTTAGAGAGTTGTTCTAGCGGAGGTAATCGTTTCGATCTCGGAATGTTATGCTATTCACCACAGATTTGGGCATCGGATGACACCGATCCGGTGGAACGACTTCAGATTCAGGAAGGCTTATCCTACCTTTATCCCTTGTCTACAATGGGAGCCCATGTATCCATGGCACCCCATCAGCAAACCTTACGGGATACGCCCCTCTCCACAAGATTTAATGTGGCCTGCTTTGGTTGTCTTGGATATGAACTGGATTTAAAGTATTTATCAAAGGTTGAAAGAGACGAAATCAAAGAACAGATTGCTTTTTACAAAATGCATCGAAGGACATTACAGTATGGGAGACATTATCGTATAACTTATGGAAAGGACAATAAGGTGCAATGGCAATGCCTGGATGAAACAAAGGATCATTCAATCACTGGTTTCTTTCAGACACAAGCGAAGGCTAGTGAAAGTTTTGATACTCTTAGAGTTTTAGGCTTGAATAAAGATAAAGCCTATGTACTAACAACAAAGGAACAACGTCTGTTTGTGAAACGTTTCGGAGGATTAGTAAAGCATATTCTACCAATCGAGTTAAACCCAGATGGATTTATTCTTCGAACAGTGAATAAATTCTTCAGTCTGAAGGATTGTGTAGAGTGTTATGAAGGGTATGGCGATTTATTTGAATCAGGGATCTTCTTAAATAATCAATTTATGGGTAGTTATTATAACCCTCAAACCAGGCTTCTTGGTGATTTTGGATCAAATTTATATGTGGTAGAGGAGAAGAAAATGGAGGGTCAATTATGAACGAAAAGAAGAATAGGAATCACTTTACATTTGGACTTGGAACCATTGGAAGAGATATGGTATATTCCATGGTTAGCATGTATTTGATCTTTTATCTGACTGATATCATTGATATTCCAACAAGTACCTTATGGTGGATTACTGGGATTGTATTATGTGCAAGAATATTCGACGCATTAAATGACCCGGTGATGGGGGTAATTGTTGATAATACCAATACCAAATATGGTAAGTTCAAGCCGTGGATTGCTTTCGGTGCTATTTTATCTGGCATTTTTACAGTCTTAATCTTTACAGATTTTCATTTGAGTGGGGCACCATTTATCATTGTTTTTGGAATTATTTATTTATTTTGGGGTATGAGCTTTACTACCAATGATATCTCTTACTGGTCCCTACTTCCTTCGCTTGCGGTTGACCAAAAGGAGCGGGAGAAAATAGGCGCAGTAGCTAGAATTTGTGCGAATATTGGTTTGTTTTTTGTGGTAGGAGGAATTGTGCCAATTACCACTGCAATTGGAGATAAACTAGGTAGTATGCAAAAAGGATATTTTGTCTTTGCCATTATCGTTGTAATTATTATGTGGTTCGGACAGAGCATTACTCTATTGGGAGTACAGGAAAACAGGCATCTTCATAGTGGGGAAGAACATACCAACTTAAGAGGAATGCTTAAGGCCATCTTTAAGAATGATCAGCTTTTGTATACCGCTATTGCTATGGCGCTTTTTATGATTGGCTATATGACCACAACAGGATTTGGTTTGTACTTCTTTAAATACGCATATGGAGATGAAGGTATGTACTCCATATTTGCTGTAATTCTAGGGGTATCGCAGATTGTTGCTCTTATTATATTTCCAGCTTTCAGTAAGCATTTTGAGCGAAGATGGATGTACCAACTTGCTACTATATTGGTTATCGTTGGCTATGTGGTGTTTTTCTTTGCACCAACCAGTTCCATGACCTTTATAGGAATTGCCGGGGTATTCTTATTTGTTGGACAGGCGTTTATTCAATTACTTATGCTGATGTTCCTTGCTGATTCTGTAGAATATGGGGAGTGGAAGCTTGGCAAGAGAAATG
>JAEYPA010000137.1 GCA_023411225.1 Bacillota bacterium | reverse complement strand
GGAGCAGACATTTTCCAGTTTGCTCTACGGCTATCTCTTCTTGCTTTAGAAGATTTATTCTTTGGACAGATAGACATGGTCACACCTCCTTAAAATTTTTAAAGATATCGCGGATTACTGACATTCTCGGGTCTAGTACTGTATCGTCACAGTTACAAGTCTCATGGTTCTTGTTTGCACCACAAACCTTACAAAGTCCCTTACAATCCTCCTTGCATAATACACGTAGAGGAAATTCAATGACAATATCATCGTAAATCAACTGATCTACATCCAGATTATTTCCACTTATATAATTCGCTTCATCTAATTCTTTGATCCTGTCTTTGTCAGTATCGTTGAAATCTAAATTTTTTGATATATTAATATCAAAAAATGTTTCCACGTCCTCAAGACATCTACTACATGGAATATTAAGAGAGAGTTTTGTTTCACCTACCACATTTATCTTACGATTGCCCAGATTTGTAATCGTTAAATGGACTGGATTCTTCGATACAAAGGAATAAGTACTTCCATCCAAGCTGAAATTTGTAAGTTCCAATGGGGCCTCAATGTTTCGGACTTTGTCTTTACCAGACATTATCTTGCCTAAATCAATCAGCATTGTGTTCTCCATTTCTCCCTAATTTTCACACTTTTATTATTATACTGATTAGCGCCTGGTTTGTCAATCCATTTGTTGCAACTTTCTAATCAGTATATAGTAAAAGATAGGCTTTTAGGTTAATTAAACTAACTCTACAGTTTCACGACAAATTGCAAGTTCTTCGTTAGTTGGAATTAATAGCAACTTCACTTTAGAATCATCAGTAGAGAACACTGTCTCCTTACCACGAACATCATTTTTCTTCTCATCAATGAAGGCACCAAGATATCCTAAATAAGAACAAATTTCTGCACGAACCTTCTTGTCATTTTCACCAAGACCTGCGGTAAATGCAATAGCATCTACACCATTCATTGCGGCTACATATGCACCAATGTATTTCACAACACGGTAAGCAAATACATCGATAGCTTCCTTGCAAAGCTCATTTCCTTCTTCTGCAGCTATGTCTAGATCTCTAAAATCGCTGGAAACACCACCAGAAAGGCCGTATACACCAGATTCTTTATTTAAAATTGTCATTACTTCATCTAAGGTTTTGTTTTCTTTTTTTGCAATAAATTCCATGATTGCAGGATCGATATCACCACTTCTAGTACCCATAATCAGACCTTCAAGTGGAGTAAGACCCATGGAAGTATCTACAGATTCGCTGTTCTTTACAGCTGTAACGCTGGCACCATTACCAAGGTGACAAACGATTACTTTAGAATTCTTAGGATCTAATCCGGCAATCTCAATTGCTCTCTTAGATACAAAGCTATGGCTAGTTCCGTGGAAGCCATATCTTCTTACCTTGTATTTTTCATAATACTCTACAGGAAGACCATACATATAAGCAGTCTTAGGCATTGTCTGATGGAAAGCTGTATCAAAAACAGCTACCATTGGAGTATTTGGCATAAGTGCCTTACAAGCATTGATACCAATTAAGTTGGCTGGATTATGAAGAGGAGCAAGTTCATTACACTCTTCGATTGCTGCCATAACTTCATCATTAATAATAACAGAATGAGCAAATTTTTCTCCACCATGGACAACTCTGTGTCCAACAGCACTAATTTCATCTAATGACTTGATTACGCCATAAGTTGGATTGATTAATGCATCTAATACCATCTTTATTGCTTGCTCATGAGTTGGCATCGCTTCGTTGATTACAACCTTTTCGCCGCCGGCTGGTGTATGATTTAAACGTCCATCAATTCCTATTCTTTCGCAAAGACCTTTTGCCAGCGCTTTCTCTGTAACGGAATCAATCAATTGATATTTTAAAGATGAACTTCCGCAGTTTATTACTAATACATTCATGTTAAATCTCCTTCCATACAGTTAGGAAAACTGCACACTCTCTCTTGTTTCTTATTTATTTGCTGTTGCCTGCACAGCTGTAATGGCTACAACACCAACAATATCATCAGCGGTGCATCCACGGGATAAGTCGTTAACTGGTTTTGCTATACCCTGAGTAATAGGACCATAAGCTTCAGCTTTTGCAAGACGTTGTACTAATTTGTAACCTATGTTACCTGCATCTAAATCAGGGAATACTAATACGTTAGCCTTTCCCGCAATCTCACTGCCAGGAGCTTTAGATTGTCCAACACTTGGAACAATCGCAGCATCTAACTGGAACTCACCGTCTAATTTGATATCTGGGTAGGCTTCCTTTGCTATAGCTGTAGCATTTAAAACCTTATCAACATCAGCGTGCTTTGCACTACCCTTTGTGGAATGGGAAAGCATAGCTACAATTGGCTCTTTCTCAACTAATAATTCAAAGCTCTTTGCACTACTTCCTGCAATAACTGCTAATTCTTCGCTGGTTGGGTTCTGGCATAGACCACTGTCTGCAAAAATAAAGGTGCCGTTTGCACCATATTCACAATCTGGAACAACCATTAAGAAGAACGCAGATACAATCTTAGTACCAGGAGCTGTCTTCAAAATCTGAAGTGATGGACGCAATACGTCAGCAGTTGCATGGCAAGCACCAGAAACCATACCATCAGCATCTCCTGCTTTTACCATAGTAACACCAAAGTATAAGTAATCACTTATCAATAATTCTTTTGCCTTTTCAGGTGTCATACCTTTTGCTTTACGTAATTCTACTAATAAATCAATGTATTGCTGAAGCTTATCAGAAGTCTCTGGGTCAACAATTGTTGCCTTTGAGATATCATAACCTTGTGCTAACTTGTTAATTTCTTCTTCTTTACCAACTAAGATTACATTTGCAATCTCTTCTGCCAATACCTTGGATGCTGCCTCAATAGTACGAATATCATTTGATTCCGGTAATACGATTGTTTTTTTATTTGCTTTTGCCCTTGCTTTAACTGTGTCTATAAATCCCACATTTAGGACTCCTTTCGTATATATATTTTTCCATAAATTCAATTATAAAACATTTAATTTAGGCATACAAGACAAAACTCACAATATAAAGTACAAAATCATGTACAAAGCGCAATATTATTTGTTTATCTCACTAAAATTAGTATATCCAACATATGTAGAGAATACTTTTGGATTTATTTTCAATATAGAAGTGATAATTTACCATTTTTATTTGTCACTATCCTCCCAGAGTGATACCTATATGAATGGGATCATGCGAAACTATCTATCATACAAATAATAAAATCCCACTGCAAGCAGTGGGATTTTATTATGGCATATATTATTTTCTTAAACCTAAACGTTCAATTAATTTACGATATCCTTCAAGATCAGTTTTCTTCAGATATTCAAGTAAACCACGTCTCTGACCTACCATCTTCAGAAGACCTCTTCTGGAGTGATGATC
>JAEYPA010000030.1 GCA_023411225.1 Bacillota bacterium | reverse complement strand
CACTATAATTTTAAGTTATTATGCGCTTCCCAATAATGGTACAGTAGTAATAAAAAAAGCGGCCCTGACTTCATATGACAAAAGAACCGCCTTTTTTACATGGTAATCTAGTAACAAATTCCTTTATCAAACACTCATTAATATTCCAACAGAACCGGTTGTAGCTGTTTTCCTTCCAATGCCAGTGCAACAGTAGAAGGGATTAAATCCATATGGGCAATTAAAGAATTTGGTTTCTTTATACAGTCATCCTGCCCAAATGGTACTACAAATAAGTTTTTGATATTGAGCAGTACTCCAATGTTCTTAAAATTCATTCCTAAGCCATCGTTAGTGGCAATGGCCAGCACCAATGGCTTATTATTACGAATATGTGCCTTAGCAGCCATGAGTACAGGGGAATCTGTAATACCATTGGCCAATTTTGCAGCTGTATTGCCAGTGCATGGAGCAATTAGCAATATATCCAGATAGGCTTTGGGCCCAATAGGCTCTGCCTCTGGGATTGTCTTAATAGGATCGTTGCCGGTAATGTCTTTTGCACGCTTCATAAAATCAGCTGCCTTACCAAATCTAGTGTCAAACGTCTGGGCAGATTTTGAAAAAATAGGATAGACCTTAGCACCTTCTTTTACTAACATTTCCATTTGTTCAAAAACAGCTTTATAGGTGCAAAAAGAACCAGTTAACGCAAATCCAATAGTGGTTCCTTCTAGTTGCATCATTTCACATCCTCTATTTCATACAATCATTTAATATAGCATCTAGTTGTATTTTGGCAGAGGATTTTGGAGACATAATTCCTGGAAGCCCAAGATATAAACCTGCATTATAACAGTGGTCTCCCGCATAATTGTAATCCACCCCACCAGGACTTGAAGCTATATCAATGATGGCGGTATCCTTTTTTGTCTTTATCAGCATATTTTTCCCCAAAATCATAGCCGGAATAGTATTAAATATAAAATCAAACTCAGAAACATAATCTTTTAATTCATCTAATAAAAATCCATGATAGCCATAAGCTAACGCCATGGATAGCACATCATATTTTCTTACGGAGACAGAAACATTTGCATCTAATGCAGCCAACTTCTTTGCTATAATTTGACCACATTTTCCAAACCCAAGTATTAAAACCTTGCTTCCCTGAAGGTTAATCACACTGTTACGGATTGCTTCACAGATGGCTCCTTCAGCAGTGGCAACACCATTTAGCATGGCTACATGCTCCCATTCCATAATATCTTTTATTTTTAGCTTGTTTTTCTTACCAAGTTCCATAATATGCTTTGGAATAGCACCAGCATATATCGTTTGCTCTGGGGAGCAAAAAGAGAGAAACTCATCTGCCAGTATGCCAAGGGTAGAAAAAGAAGTTATATAGATCTTATCCTTGCAAAAAGGAGTAGGTCCTATAATATATTTAGAATTTTCCAGGGCTTCCTGTAAGGATGAAGAGGCAGTGATAGTCTCATTCATAAAGCATGGTATATATTTGCTTGGGAGACTACAGGGGCTCAACCCATAGTAACAGACCTTGACATTTTCCTTTGTCAGAAGGTCAGCCAAAAATAATTGTCGGTTATCTCCGCCAATGACAGCAAAATCATATGAAAATGACATATGGCACCTCCTTTCTATACTATATGTAAAGAAATTAGGGAAGTTACTAATTCAGATATAATACATAGAGATTCCAATACTAGATATAGTGATATTGACATAATATTGTCACAAAAAAAATGATAGAAAACCCTTATTTGTTCCACCTAATTGTTCGATATATTAAAAGAAATACAAACAAATATAAACAAATTATGTATATGGTGTTATAACTGTTGATGATATAGAGGAGGATTTTATGAGAAAATTTATAAGGAGACGTTTGAAATTAGTAATAGTGTTAAGCATAGCCTTGAGTATTTGCAGTGCCATTTTTATTCACAACGCAGTTAAAGCAGATACACAAGAATTCTATTTTTATTATATTAATTCTGCTAACAATAATGATAAAGTTAAAATTACAGAATATGCCATTGAAAAATCTAACATGGTTATCCATTTGAATAGTGACTCTGGTATCTATGATAATGATCAAATCACTTGGCATGTAGAAGATGCAACTATTTTGAATATCAAAGAGAACATAGGTTCACGTACTTCAGTCACTTTAGAGGCCAAAAAACCAGGTACTGTTAAGGTTTGGGCTGAAATAAAACGGCCGAAAGGCGATACTTATGAAATCTTTTCTGCGGAATGTATTTTCACTGTAGTTCTTGCGATTAATGATTATATAAATGTTCCCGGAAATCAAGGTAAGATCATTCACCTTTTTGATGAAGATAAAGATGACTGCGGAAGCTTAGTTATTGATGTGGGAGAAGAATTTAACCTGGGATTAAAAATTGGTGAGGCACAAGCACAAGACCTCAGCTGGACTTCTCGTGATAAAAACATTGCACAAATTGATAGTTCTGGTAAAGTAATTGGTATTCAGCCAGGTATTGCTAAGATTCTTGCCCAGACCTATGATTTAGAGCATGAGAATACGGTTCTCCAATCAGATTATATCTATGTTGTTGTTAAACCAAAGTTTAAAGATGCCTATGGAGTGCCAAAAGGTACTATTAATGTGTCTAATCCTACGACTCTTCAAACCAATATATCAGATTATGATGGTTCAGGTTCGTCCCCAACAGATGAAGAGATTGAACCTCGAACAGCTTCTGAGTTTGCATGGATTGTTAGGGATGCAAGTAATAATAACATTTTAGTTGATACTTTTTCCGGATTAACTTCACCTCGGGTTACAATAACTCCAAGTAAGGTGGATGGATCTACTAAGATTAATTGTAAATCCGGTAATTATATAGTCGAAGTGTATCCTCTTTATGAAGGGGGGACCGAACGCGATAGAGAAAAAATTAATGTAATAGGGACAGAGTATACACCGAGTAAGGCACGTATCACAGAATATGTAAAAGTAAATGTCCTGTCTATGTTAGATTATATTCAGGTAAACGATGTATGGGATTTGTATAAAGTCAGTAACATATTTAATGTGGCCAATGACTTCGATATAACTGTTGATAACTGTGATTACAGCAAAGAAAAGGGAATCATTACTTTTAACAAGCAAGGAATTGCTATGATACAATTTCAGAAAAAAGGAGATTCCCAACTTCCACTAGATGAAGATTTATTTGAAGATGGCATTTTGACAGTGTTTGTAAAA
The DNA here is from genome assembly GCA_023411225.1 of Bacillota bacterium. Lineage (GTDB taxonomy): Bacteria > Bacillota > Clostridia > Lachnospirales > Lachnospiraceae > KM106-2. The sequence continues at coordinate 19,276 of JAEYPA010000030.1, read as the reverse complement.
GTTCGACCATATACAGTTCCCGATAAAACTGTTCGAATTATGAAAGGTGCCACAGAGAGAATCACCATTAACGATTATGGATACGAACCAAGTGACTATGGGACCGTTTATCAATATGAATTTAGATCCAATGATACAAGCATAGCAACGGTATATTCTAACACTCCAAGAACCACAGATATTACAGGTGTGAAAGATGGTACAACGACTGTTGATTGTCTAATTACTTATGATAATGGTATAATACGTAAATTAACATGCAATGTTGTCGTTTGGAAGAAAATAAGTGCCAAATTAAGTGTGACGGAAAAAGAGATTATGGTGGATGAACAATTTACTTTAAGTGCTACCTATTCTGCAGATGCTAATCCAGAAAGTGATATTAATGTAAAATGGGTGGACATAACTAACGATGTAACAAAATCTCCAATTCAGATCATCAACAATGATGATACCAACTACAAATCCGTCAGTATACTTGGTATTCGTAAGGGACAGACTACCATAGCTTTAATGGATTTAAATGATAAATCCGATGCAAAACCTTTGGCAGTGTGTGTCATAACAGTTGTAGAGAAGACTACTGTCGAATTTGAAGAGTCAGACTATGATGTAGTATTAGATAAAAATAATTTGAATGTAAATAAACTTAATTTAGAGCTGATTTACAAACCAAAGGCTCCTACTAATCCTAGGGTGGAGTGGGATAGTACGAATAAAACTGTTGCAACTGTGGAAAATGGACTGGTTACATATAAGAGTGCCGGTTACTCCTACATAACAGCAAAATACTATCTCACGGATAATTCCTTTGTATCTGCAAGTTGTCGAATTAATGTATATCAGCAATATGAAAAAGTTACTTTAAGTAAAACAAGTGTTAAGGTGAATACAGGTGATGAAATAAATCTAAAGGCCATCTGTTCTCCTTCGGATTATATTTGGCCCAAAGATAAGGTGCTTACTTGGAAAACCAATAACGATGCAGTGGTACAGGTGAGTGGAAATGATGAAATTCCTTCTTTGAAAGCGGTAGGGCCTGGTAGAGCAATCATAACAGTAACTACCACAAGCGGAAAGTTTGCTACATGTACGGTAGAAGTTAGTCAACCTCCAACCGGAATATCATTCCCAGATAAATCCATTACTATGAAAGTAGGAGAAAAGAAGGCACTATCCACCACCTTGGTTCCATTAAATGTAACAGATAAGACATTGACCTTTAGTTCTTCTAATGACGATTATTTGACAATAGACGATAATGGTAATGCTACAGCAGTATCTGCAGGAGTATATGGTAAGGTTAATGTAGATGTAAGAGTAGCAACCTCCAATGGTTTGCAAGCCACTTTACGAGTTACCATTATCCAGCATGTTACTGGCATGCAACTTAATTATTCAGAAAAGAAGATAGCCAAGGGAACTACATTTGCCTTAAAACCAATCATAACTCCTAATAATGCATATAACAAAGGAGTTACCTATCGTAGTGCTAATACAAGGGTTGCTACAGTGACCAGTAGTGGTGTTGTACGAGGAGTTAACGGAGGCTATGTATTGATTAGCTGTACCTCCAATGATACTGGGCTTACTAGGTATTGCTTATTAGTGGTAGAGGAAAAGACTTCTAGTATAAGCTTAAACAAATCTACCTATGTAATTGGGATAAATAAAACCTATACTTTAAAAGCTACCGTTAAAAGTAACTTTGCAACCAATACCAAAGTGAAATGGAAATCCTCTAATAGTAAAATTGTAAAGGTTACGCAAAAAGGAGAAATTAAAGGTATTAAACAAGGGTATGCGACAATTACCGTTACTGCACAAGATGGCTCAGGAGTAAGTGCTACCTGCCGTGTACGAGTTATTCGTCAAGTTACAAGTATTCAACTTAATAAAGCCAGTGCACAGATTATTAAAGGAGATAGCCTTAAATTAAAAGCCACAGTGAAACCAACCAATGCTACTTTAAAGTCAATAAAATGGACTTCCTCTGACGAAAAAGTTGCTTATGTAGATTCTGTTGGTAAAGTAGTTGCTGTAGATGTCGGAAGATGTATCATTACCGCTACTACAAGGGATGGATCAGGGAAATCTGCAAAATGTATAGTTGAAGTTATAAAAGAAAATCCAATAACTTCACTAACGATTGTAAATAAAAATATCACCATGATTGTTGGAGAAAATACCAAATTGAATAGCTATGTTGCTCCTAAGAGAAATACTGATAAGCTTCACTGGTATAGTGATGATACACGAATTGTATCCATTAATAGTAAAACAGGTAAAATGAAGGCCCTTCGAACTGGGACTGCTACAATTACCTTAGCATCTTCTAGTGGAAAGGCTACGACGACTACCGTTACTGTAGTAGGACTAAGTAGAACCAGTCTAACGATGGAACAGTATGATACCTATCAGCTTCGAGTAATTAATGGTAGGAGCATCCAATGGGATTCTGTCAATCAACATATTGTAAATGTTTCTAGGACAGGTAAGCTAAGTGCACGTAAGAAAGGAACTACCTATGTTACTGCCATAGTGAATGGTAGAAAAATCAGATGTAAAGTAAAAGTTAAGAACATAAAATAACATACAAATGGAGAGAATGCCACATCATATTAGTACGATGTGGCATTTTAATATGTAATAACTACTGCAAATGATGTAACTATAAGGAACTATATGGTGAAAATCAGATTGATTTTTATAAACAAATATGATAACCTATAAATAGAACATACGTTTGCAGATGAATTGGAGGTAATGTTTTGTTAGTTAATTTGCATGTTAAGAACCTGGCTATTATTGATGAGATTGATATTTGCTTCGAGAATCATTTGAATGTCCTAACTGGCGAGACAGGTGCAGGTAAGTCTATTATTTTAGGTTCTATTAATATAGCCCTTGGTGGAAAAGTGAATCGAGATATTATTCGTAAGGGAGCGGAATATGCGTTAGTGGAACTTGTCTTTCAGATTGATGATTTACATACGATGGAACAGCTGAAAGAATTAGAGATTTATCCGGAGGACTCCCAATTAATTATTAGTCGTAAGATTACGAATCAGAGAATTACCAATCGTATTAATGGAGAGAATGTATCGAATGCTACTCTCAAACAAGTGGCAGAACTATTAATTGACATTCATGGACAGCACGAGCATCAGTCGCTATTATATAAATCGAAACATCTTAGTATTATTGATCAGTATGCCAAGCAGGTGACATCTCCTTTAAAGCAAGAGATTTCTGGTATATATCGAGAATACCAGCGTATTAACAAAGAATTAGAGGAGACAGCTATTTCCGAGGATCAAAAGCTTCGAGAGATTTCGTTTTTAGAATATGAGATTAATGAGATTGAAAGTGCTAAGCTAAAGTCTGGAGAAGATGCAGAATTGGCTGCAGAGTACAAAAGACTATCCAATGCAAACACCATATCAGAGAATTTAAGTAGTATGTATGAGATTTCATCTGAAGGTAATGACAGTATCAGTGATAATGTTAGTCGATGTATTCGAATGTTGTCACGTATTGTAGAGTTTGATAAGAGTTTGGAGAATTATTTACAGCAACTGATAGATATTGATAATCTAATGAACGATTTTAATAGAGAGATGCAGGATTATATGTCTGATCTGAATTTTGACAGTCAGGAATTTATGCAGATTGAAGATCGATTAAATCTGATCAATAATTTAAAAGCAAAATATGGGAATACAATAGAGGATGTATTAATTTATTTAAGTAATACAAAGAATAAATTAGATAAGTATATTGCATATGATGAGTATCAGGAGAGACTAAAGGAGGACAAGGAAAGACTAGAGAATAAGTTAAACAGTCTAAGTACAGAGTTATCTAATCATCGTAGTGAATATGCCAAAGAGCTGGAAGGAAAGATTATAGAAGCATTAAAAGAGTTGAATTTTGATAATGTACAATTTTCCATATCTATAAAACAAATGGACAGGTACACAGAATCTGGATTTGATGATGTGGAATTTCTGATCTCAACCAATCTTGGAGAAGATTTAAAGCCGCTTTCTAAGGTTGCTAGCGGTGGAGAACTATCTCGTATTATGTTAGCTATCAAATCTGTATTGGCGGATCAGGATTTTGTAAACACATTAATTTTTGACGAGATTGATGTGGGAATCAGTGGTAGAACAGCACAGAAAGTTAGTGAACGCATGACTGTAATCTCTAGCAAACACCAGGTTCTTTGTATTACCCATCTGCCTCAGATTGCTGCAATGGCTGATTATCATTATATTATTGAAAAGAAAGAGGATAATATTCGGACAACCACCACGATCAGAATGTTAAGCGAGGAAGAGTCTGTAGAAGAATTGGCTAGAATGTTAGGTGGAGCCATGATAACAGATAATGTTAGAAATAATGCTAAAGAAATGAAAGAATTGGCAGATGAAACTAAATGTTACTAGTTTATTAGTAACACATATACACATACTATTCTAGGGATGCATAAGCATCCCTTTTATTATTGCATAAGTGTAATCATGAATTTTTACACTGCCACTATATATCTGAAAATGGATATAATTTGCAAAAAAAGTTATATGAAAGTGTATAACTGTCTAATTATTGATACAAGATAAATATAATGCAAAGGAAATGGAGTGGAAGAATGAAAAGAAGAGCTGTATATCGGTATTGCTTAATGATAGCATTTGTTATTAGTTTTATTGCCCTTATATTCATGTTTTACCGTTATGTAGATAAACAAGTTCCCGACGATATTAATCTTTTTGTTAATAATCAAGAAGAATTTGATTTTTCACTACCAATTAAAGCAGAATTAGATGAAGGAATAGCTGTAATTAACGTTAACCAGAAAAATAAGGTAGATTCTGATAAGATTAATTTTGATTTTAATGAGCCTTTTACACTACAATCCAACCAATTGGGACAATGCAAAGTAGCATTAAAACTGTTTGGAATCTTTAATTATAAAACCATAACTGTTAATGTAATTAATGAAAAATCAATTATTCCATCCGGTGATCCGGTAGGTGTTTATATAGAATCGAATGGAGTAATGGTCTTAGGTACCAGTACTATAATGGGTGAGGATGGTAAAGAATATAGTCCTGCCGTCAATATATTAAAATCAGGAGACTATATTACCAGTATGAATGGAAATAAGGTTAGAAATAAGGAGGATCTGATTAATCGTGTACAAAAAAATGGGATAATTCCTATTAGTTTAATAGTACGTCGTGATAGTAAAAGTATAACAGTAAGTATTACACCTGTTAAAAGTACCGACGGAGATTATAAAATTGGAACTTGGATTCGAGACAATACTCAGGGGATTGGAACACTGACCTATATAACAAAAGATGGAAAATTTGGTGCATTAGGTCATGGAATTACAGATGTTGACACGAATCAGCTTATGGAGATTCAAACTGGAACACTATATAATGCGAAAGTTTTGGATATAGTACCCGGAGAAGCTGGAACACCTGGTGAAATAGTGGGTATGATAAAGACAGGTACTGGAAATGATATTGGAACCATAAATAAAAATACAAATCAAGGAGTATTCGGAAACATTAACCCAACTAATTATGTATACGGACTGAACAAAGAGTGTCCAATTGGATTAAAACAAGATATTCATCTAGGCAATGCTTCTATTCTTTGTTCGGTGGAGGGTAGTGTAAAGGAATATAAAATTGAAATTGAGAAGGTTTTGATGAATAATTCAAAACAAAACAAAGGATTAGTATTAAAGATTACGGATGAGAAATTATTATCACTTACGAATGGTATTGTGCAAGGAATGAGTGGAAGTCCTATACTACAAGATGGTAAAATAATAGGAGCAGTTACTCATGTTTTTATACAAGACTCAACAAAAGGTTATGGTACTTTCATTGAAAATATGCTAAAGATGGGAGAATAGTATTTCGTAAAATTGAGTGAATTTCAAATATATATAAAGATGCTGTCGTATTCTGCGAAAAATAACAATTGATTAATTATAATTAATTCGGTATTATATAAACATGGTAAATATTTACAAATATAAGTAATGTAAGATTTATTTTATTCAAATTAGTAAATATTTCTGTGTAATCACCCTAGTCTTTAATATGACAAATTGTTGTTTATGTGTATGGAATCTAAGGTTATGTTACAATTACATGAGGTATACTAAGGAATATTCAATAATTTAACAATTTTTGCTATTTTTCATTGACTAAAATGGAAATTTCTTGTATAATTCAATAGTAAGAACTTAGTAGTAAGAACTTAGTAGTAAGTATGCTACCAACCAAATCAGATTTCATATGCATAAACAATTATTGTGTTACATCTGAGGAGAGGGAAATAATATAACAGGAGGAATTCTGATGGCAAAGATTAATGTTGCAATTGTCGATGACAATGAAAGAATGGTCAATTTATTATCTGACATTATGAAGGAGGACAAAGATATTGAGGTTGTAGGTACTGCCGGTAACGGCATAGATGCTCTTTCAATTATTAAGGACAAGTCTCCTGATATAGTGTTATTAGATTTGATCATGCCAAAGCTTGATGGCTTAGGCGTAATGGAGAAAGTAAGAAACAGTAGTGATTACAAGAAGACGCCAGCATTTATCGTTATTACTGCAATAGGACAGGAAGGTGTAACGGAGAATGCGTTTGAACTGGGCGCTAACTATTATATCATGAAACCATTTGACAATGATATGATTCTTACTAGAATTAAACAGATTAAGGGTGTTTTACATAACAAATTAGTGGAGCCTTTAAAAGCTACAGCGTTTGAAAATAAACAGCAGTATATGGAACGTAACTTGGAATCAGATGTAACAAACATAATTCATGAAATTGGAGTGCCAGCTCATATCAAAGGGTATCAGTATTTACGAGATGCTATTATGATGTCAGTAAATGACACTGAAATGCTAAATTCTATTACTAAACTTTTGTATCCATCTATTGCAAAGAGACATAAAACGACTCCTAGTAGAGTTGAAAGAGCAATACGTCATGCAATAGAAGTAGCATGGTCTAGAGGTAAGATGGACACTATTGATGACTTATTTGGCTATACTGTAAATAATGGAAAAGGAAAACCTACTAACTCTGAGTTCGTTGCTTTAATTGCAGATAAGATTCGCCTCGAATATAAGATGAGAGGATGATTGATTTTACTCTGTTTATGTTTTATAATAGTTGTGGCAACAAAAAGTTAGACTTAGATAAAATTTAAACTAAGTAGTACTAAAGATCGGATAATCCTGAGTATTTTGTTGACCAAGATACTCAGGATTTGTTGTTATATGCACTAACAACAAATATTCGACGAACGATAGGATGCCAAATGTATTTTTATACTATCAGGAGGTAACTTAATGAAAAAGGTTTTGTTTATTGCATCAGAATGTGTTCCATTTATTAAAACAGGCGGATTAGCGGATGTTGTGGGTTCTTTGCCAAAGTATATTAATAAAAAGGAATACGATGTTCGCGTAATGCTACCTAAATATTTGGCCATTCCTAATGAATATTCAGAAAAAATGGTGTATAAAACTCATTTTATGATGAATTTATCTTGGCGAAATCAATATGTGGGCGTTTTTGAATTAAAGTATGATGGAGTTACTTTTTACTTCATTGACAATGAATACTATTTTGCAGGCCCTAACCCATATGGTAATATCTATGAAGATGTTGAAAAGTTCGCCTATTTTTGTAAAGCATCTTTGTCGGCTTTGCCACAAATTCAATTTCAGCCAGATATTATCCATTGTCATGACTGGCAGACAGGTCTTGTTCCTGTTTACTTGAAAGACTCTTTCATTAGAGATCCTTTCTATTCGAATATGAAAACAATTATGACTATTCATAATCTGAAATTTCAAGGTGTATGGGACTTAGAAACGATACAGAATATTACTGGTTTACCAGTAAATCTGTTTACACCAGATAAGTTGGAAGCCTATGGGGATGCGAACTATCTCAAGGGTGGACTAGTATATGCAGATGTTATCACTACAGTAAGTGATACCTATGCGGAAGAAATAAAGACTCCTTTTTATGGAGAAGGTTTAGATGGATTGATTCGTGCCAGAAGTCATTCACTAAAAGGAATTATCAATGGTTTAGATTATGAGGAATATAATCCGGATACCGACCCATTGATTGTAAAGAATTATAATGCCACAAACTTCCGTAAAGAAAAAATCAAGAATAAGAGAGCACTGCAAACTGAGCTTGGTTTAAAAAGAGATGACAAGGTCTTCATGATTGGTATTGTTTCTAGGTTAACAGATCAGAAGGGCTTAGATTTGATTGATTATATGATTGAAGATATATGTTCTGAAGATGTCCAGCTAGTAGTTTTAGGGACTGGTACTGCAAAATATGAGAATATGTTTCGGCATTATGCATGGAAGTATAAGGACCGAGTTTCTGCTAATATCTATTATAATAATGAGCGATCACATCGTATTTATGCAGCCTGCGATGCATTTCTAATGCCATCCTTATTTGAACCATGTGGACTTAGTCAGCTTATGAGTTTGCGTTATGGTACAGTACCGATTGTACGAGAGACTGGAGGACTTCGTGATACTGTGATTCCTTATAATGAGTATGAAAGTACAGGAACAGGATTCTCCTTCTCCAATTATAATGCTCATGAGATGCTGAATACGATTCGCTATGCTAAGTATATTTATTACACAAAAAAGAGAGAGTGGAATAAATTGATTGATAGAGGAATGGCTATGGATTTCTCATGGAAAAACTCTGCAAGGAAATATGAAGATTTATATAATCAAATGTAAGTAAAAGATGCAGATTGGCAAAGGATCACAAGCCAATCTGCATCTTCTTTTGTATTATGTGCTATAATAGTGTAATAAATTATTATAACACTTTTTTTCTTATTAAATATATATTTTTTTTGAAGATTATATTATTTTGTTTATTTTTGATATATTTTGAGATTAAAACTTATAACTTTTAGATGTTATTTCAATATTCTTAACAACATCTATATGCTATCATGAAAATAAAGGTTTCTGTGGGAAATCTAATACTTTTTTGGAGGCAGAAATGCATATAGAGGATGTAAGTAATTTATTCACCTTTGCCGGCGGTCTTGGGATGTTTTTGTATGGCATGCACGTTATGGCAGATGGTATACAAAAGACCGCCGGAGATAAGTTGAAACAGTTACTTGGTATTTTAACTAATAACAAGATTGTTGCGGTATTGGTTGGGGCATTGATTACCGCTATTATTCAAAGTAGTGGTGCAACTACTGTTATGGTTGTAGGTTTTGTTAATGCTGGAATTATGTCTTTAGGACAAGCAGTAGGTGTAATCATGGGCGCTAATATTGGTACATGTATTACTTCTTGGATTGTTTCTCTTGGTCAATTAGGAGATGCTTTTAAAGCGATTTCTCCTGAATTATATGCACCACTATTTATTGGTATAGGCGCATTTTTTGTAATGTTTAGTAATAAACAAAAGAAAAAACTAGCTGGTGAAATATTAGTTGGTTTAGGATTTTTATTCGTTGGTTTGACTTTTATGAAGAATTCTGCATCCTCTTATACGGATTTACCAATATTCCGTAGTGCTTTTATACTTATGGGAAGTAATCCTTTATTAGGTATACTTATGGGTGTAATTGTTACTGGACTTATGCAAAGTTCATCGGCGTCTGTGGGTATATTACAGACTATAGCTGCATCAGGTGGGGTGGTGACAGCGGCTTCTGCAATGTATATCAGTTTAGGGAGTAATATTGGTTCTTGTTTTACAGCACTATTATCCAGTATTGGTGCGCCTAAAAATGCTAAAAGAGCAGCGGTTATCCATTTGATGTTTAATGTTATAGGATCTATAATTTTTGGTACTATATTATTTGTTTTCTTTTCAGTCAATCAAAGGCTTGCTAATGGCTCAATAAATAGTGTAGGAATTTCTATTTTCCATACAATATTTAATATAACGAATACAATTCTATTACTTCCTTTCTCAAATCTGTTGGTCAAAGCTTCTAAACTATTTGTAAAAGGAGAAGAAGATGAGGATGCAGATAAGGATGGAGCAAAACAGCTATTGTTACATTTGGATGATCGTATCATGGAATCCCCTACATTTGCTGTTGAAAGTGTAGTGAAAGAGGTTATTCATACTGGTTATGTCGCTTTAGATAATGTGAATCTTTCAATAGAAGCCATGTTGGAAAATGATATTGAAAAAGCAAATAAAGTAAAAGAAATTGAAAATAATATTGATAAAATGGTGAACTTGGTGTCAAACTATCTAGTGAAGATAAGTAATTTATCATTAAGTGAAAAACAGCATATTCTTGTAAACAATATGTTTTATACCATTAGTAATATAGAAAGAGTTGGGGATCATGCTGAAAACCTTGCTGAATTGGCAATTGAAAAATGTTCCCATAATATCAAGTTTTCTGATAAAGCTCAGGAAGAAATGGTTAGTATCTGTAAAGTAGCTAGAGATTCTTTCGCACAATCAATTTTAGCAAGAGAAGAGATGCAGCTAGAACATGTAGAAGAAGTGGTTGCCCTGGAGGATAAAGTAGATACTCTAGAGGAATTCCTAAGAGAGAAGCATATTGAGCGATTATCAAATAACATTTGTGATTCAGAAACAGGTGTAGTATTCATAGATGCACTGACCAATTTAGAAAGAATATCCGACCATTCGTTGAATATTGCTAATTATGTAAAGGATGAATTATTAAGACTTGCTTAACAAAAAACAATTACCATATAGATTTTTAAATTTCACTTGATATTTTATAACAAATTAGGTAAAATATCACTTGAGGTCGTAGGCTCGACAAAAAATTGTCAATCCCATGGCTAATCCGCAGATTAATACCCCTATGTATTACATAGTATTTCATAGGCAGGATATTATAAAAAATAACTTTTAGGAGGAATTTTTAAATGGCAGTAAAAGTTGCAATTAATGGTTTTGGACGTATTGGACGTCTTGCATTTAGACAAATGTTTGGTGCTGAAGGTTATGAGGTTGTAGCTATTAACGACTTAACTAACCCAAAAATGCTAGCTCACTTATTAAAATATGATACAGCACAAGGTAGATATCATGGCACTGTAGAAGCAAAAGAATCTTCTATCGTAGTGAATGGTAAAGAAATCAAAATCTACGCTGAAAGAAATGCTGCAGATCTTCCTTGGGGAGAATTAGGTGTAGACGTAGTATTAGAATGTACTGGATTCTACGTTTCTAAAGCTAAATCTCAAGCACATATTGATGCAGGTGCAAAGAAAGTTGTTATCTCTGCTCCAGCAGGTAACGATCTTCCAACTATCGTATTTAGCGTAAATGAAGATACTTTAACTAAAGAAGATACAATTATCTCTGCTGCTTCTTGTACAACTAACTGTTTAGCTCCAATGGCTAACACTTTAAATAACTTAGTAGAAATCGAAAAAGGTTTCATGACAACTATTCACTCTTATACTGGTGACCAGATGACATTAGATGGTCCTCATCCAAAGGGAGATTTAAGAAGAGCTCGTGCAGCTGCTGAAAATATCGTTCCTAACTCTACTGGTGCTGCAAAAGCAATCGGTTTAGTTATTCCAGCTTTAGCTGGTAAATTAGATGGCGCTGCTCAGCGTGTACCTACACCAACTGGTTCTTTAACAGAATTAGTAGCAGTAGTTAAAGGTGAAGTTACAGTTGCAGATATTAATGCTGCTATGAAAGCTGCTGAATCTGCATCTTTCGGTTACACTGAAGAAGAGTTAGTATCTTCTGATATTATTGGTATCACTGAAGGTTCTTTATTTGATGCAACTCAGACAAAAGTAACTCCACTTGATGGTGGAAAGACTTTAGTTAAAGTTGTTTCTTGGTATGACAATGAAAATTCTTACACTAGCCAGATGGTTAGAACAATCAAATACTTTGCTGAATTAGCTTAATTGATAACAAAGCAGCAGTAGTATAATTTGTAAGGTAAATACTTTACGATCTTAATAGGTCCGGTCTTTGTAAGGTAATCAATCCGTATTGATTCTACTAAGGGCCAGACCTATTTTTTATTAGAAAGGAGTATCACCATGCTAAACAAAAAATCAGTAGATGATATCAACGTTAAAGGACAAAAAGTATTAGTTCGTTGTGATTTCAATGTACCTTTACAGGAAGGCAAGATTACAGACGAAAATCGTCTGGTTGCAGCACTTCCAACTATTAAAAAATTAGTGAATGATGGAGGTAAGGTTATCCTTTGCTCCCATCTTGGAAAACCAAAGGGTGAGCCAAAGCCTGAATTGTCTTTAGCTCCTGTTGCTGTTCGTTTAAGCGAATTATTAGGACAGGAAGTTAAATTTGCTGCTGATCCAGAAGTTGTTGGACCAAACGCTAAAGCAGCTGTTGCAGCTATGAAAGATGGAGATGTAGTTCTTTTAGAAAATACTCGTTACAGAAAAGAAGAGACTAAGAACGAAGAAGCATTTAGCAAAGATTTAGCTTCTTTAGCTGATGTATTTGTAAACGATGCATTTGGTACAGCTCATAGAGCACACTGTTCCAATGTTGGTGTTACCCAGTTTGTTGATACAGCAGTTGTTGGTTACTTAATGCAAAAGGAAATTGATTTCCTTGGCAATGCTGTTAACAATCCAAAGAGACCTTTCGTTGCTATTCTTGGAGGATCTAAAGTTTCCAGTAAGATTTCTGTTATTAATAACCTTCTTGATAAGGTAGATACTCTTATCATTGGTGGTGGAATGGCCTATACCTTTATGAAAGCTATGGGTGAAGAAGTAGGTAATTCTCTTCTTGAAGCTGACTATCTTGACTATGCAAAAGAAATGATGGATAAGGCTGAGAAGAAAGGAGTTAAATTATTAATTCCTGTAGATACTGTAGTAGCAAAAGAATTCTCTAATGATGCTGAATTTAAGACTGTAGCTCGTGGTGGAATCGAACCAGGCTGGGAAGGTCTTGATATCGGTGATGAAACTCGTAAACTCTATGCAGATGCAATTAAAGATGCCAAGACAGTAGTTTGGAATGGACCTATGGGTGTATTCGAGATGTCTAACTTTGCAGGTGGTACAATCGCGGTAGCAAAAGCTTTAGCTGACATTGATGCGACTACTATTATTGGTGGTGGTGACAGTGCAGCCGCTGTTAACCAGTTAGGATTTGGTGACAAGATGACACATATTTCTACCGGTGGTGGTGCTTCTCTTGAATTCTTAGAAGGCAAAGAGCTTCCAGGTGTTGCTGCTGCTAACGATAAATAAATCTATTTAGGGACGTTACAGGGTAACACCAGAAACGTCCTTCTTATTTCATACAAAAAACATATAGATTATTAAAGGAGAAGAACTATGCGTAAAAAAATTATTGCCGGAAACTGGAAGAAGAATAAAACTCCTAGTGAAACCGTTAAATTAATCGAAGAATTAAAACCATTAGTAAAAAATGATGATGTAGATGTAGTATTCTGTGTACCAGCTATTTCTCTTACAAAAGCTATGGAAGCAGCTGAAGGAAGTAACATTCAAATCGGTGCAGAAAATATGTACTTTGAAGAAAGTGGCGCATATACTGGTGAAATCGCTCCAAATATGTTAACTGACATTGGCGTAAAATATGTTATTATTGGACATTCCGAAAGAAGAGAATATTTTGCTGAAACTGATGTTACAGTAAATAAAAAAGTTAAAAAAGCATTTGAACACGGAATTACTCCTATTATCTGTTGTGGTGAGTCCTTAACTCAACGTGAACAGGGTGTTACAATTGACTTTATTCGTCAGCAAATTAAAATAGCTTTCTTAGATGTAACTGCTGAGCAAGCTAAAAGTGCTGTAATTGCTTACGAGCCAATCTGGGCAATTGGTACAGGTAAAGTTGCTACTACAGAGCAGGCTGAAGAAGTTTGTGCAGCTATTCGTGTTTGCATTGGAGAAATCTATGATGAAGCTACTGCAGCTGCAATCCGTATCCAATACGGCGGAAGCGTATCCGCTGACAGCGCTCCAGAGTTATTTGCTCAGGCAAATATCGACGGTGGTCTTGTTGGTGGTGCAAGTTTAAAACCAGACTTTGGAAAGATTGTAAACTATAACAAATAATGATATAGTATCTTCTGGTAGAGATTCTACTCGCGTTAAGTGTATGGATAAAGGAGCAGAAATATGAGTAAAAAACCTACGGTATTAATGATTTTAGATGGTTATGGATTAAATGAAACTACGAAAGGAAATGCTGTAAAAGAAGCCAAGACTCCGGTTATGGATAAACTTATGACAGAATATCCTTTTGTAAAAGGTTATGCCAGCGGACTTTCTGTTGGTTTACCTGATGGACAAATGGGAAACTCTGAGGTTGGTCATCTTAACATGGGTGCTGGCCGTATTGTATATCAGGAGCTTACCCGTATTACAAAAGAAATCCAGGATGGCACTTTCTTTGAAAATGAAGCACTGATCACTGCTATGGAGAATTGCAAGAAAAATAATTCTTCTCTTCATATGTATGGCTTGTTATCCGATGGTGGTGTACACAGCCACAATACTCATTTATATGGACTTTTAGAGCTGGCTAAACGTTATGGTCTTACAAAAGTTTATGTGCATGCATTTTTAGATGGTCGTGATACAGCTCCTTCTTCAGGAAAAGGTTTCGTAAAAGATCTGGAAACTGAAATGAAAAAAATCGGAGTAGGTAAGGTTGCTTCTGTTATGGGTCGTTACTATGTAATGGACCGTGATAATCGTTGGGATCGTGTAGAAAAAGCCTATGTAGCCCTTACAGAAGGTATAGGAGTATCAGCAGATTCTGCAGTTCAAGCTGTTGAGCAATCCTATGCAAAGGACGAGACAGATGAATTTGTTCTACCTACTGTTGTAATGGAAAATGGAGCACCAATAGCAACTATTAACAATAATGATAGTGTTATTTTTTACAATTTCCGTCCAGATCGTGCAAGAGAAATAACTCGTGCTTTCTGTGATTCTGAATTCACAGGATTTAACAGAAAAGGTGGTAAATTAAACTTAACGTATGTTTGTTTTACTGAATACGACAAGACTATTCCTAATAAGATTGTTGCTTTTAAGAAGGTTGAAATAAATAATACATTTGGCGAGTACCTATCCAAATTAGGGAAAAAACAACTGCGTACAGCAGAAACTGAAAAATATGCGCATGTTACATTCTTTTTCAATGGTGGTGTTGAACAGCCATATGAAGGAGAGGATCGTATTCTTGTAAACTCACCTAAGGTTGCCACATATGATT
This sequence comes from Bacillota bacterium, assembly GCA_023411225.1. Lineage (GTDB taxonomy): Bacteria > Bacillota > Clostridia > Lachnospirales > Lachnospiraceae > KM106-2. The sequence goes on along the minus strand of JAEYPA010000030.1, from coordinate 3,943 downwards.
TACAACCTGAAATGAGTGCTTACCAGGTAGCTGATAATCTTGTAAATGCAATTAAATCAGATAAATATGATGTAATCATTGTAAACTTTGCAAATCCTGATATGGTAGGTCATACTGGTATTGAAAATGCGGCTGTAAAAGCAGTAGAAGCAGTAGATGAATGTGTTGGAAAAGCCTATGATGCCTTGCTTGAAGTAAATGGTCAGATGTTTATCTGCGCCGATCATGGTAACTGTGAACAATTAATTGACTATGTGACTGGAGTACCATTTACCGCTCATACTACAAATCCGGTTCCATTTATTCTTGTTAATTATAAGAATGATTACACACTACGCGAAGGTGGCTGTCTAGCAGATATCGCACCAACCTTATTAGAGATGATGGAAATTCCTCAGCCTGCTGAAATGACAGGAAATTCTTTATTAGTTAAGAAAAACTAATTAGTGGAATATGGTATTTCAACAATTATTTTATAATTATTGTTGAAATACTTGTCCTATTATGATAGAATCATTATGTTAAGCATTAGGAGGTGTAAGGAATGGCTGTTCTTAAGGTTATTACTATAATTGCATATATCGCAATTTGTATTGCATTAGTTGTTGTTGTACTTATGCAGGAAGGTAAATCTGCTGGCTTAGGTACTATCAGCGGCGCTGCAGATACCTACTGGGGCAAGAATAAAGGTCGTACATTAGATGGCGCTATGAATAAAATTACTGTTGTATTGACTGTTTTATTTGTTGTTATTTCTGCTTTACTTAATATGGGATTTTGGAATTAATGATTAACGATATTACTATTAGGAGGCACTTCTGTTAAGAAGTGTCTTTTTTATATGATTAAAGAGATAAGGGTATTAATGTGTATACTACTTATAATTCCAATTAACATATGATATAATATTTTTATAAATTGTCTTCCCAAAGATTTGTGGAAATAACGACAAGAAAGGCTGGCGTTGTCAGATGGAAAAACAGATGTTAGAACAGAAGAAAGATGTTGTATTATCATATATTACCAGCAAAGAATACCGTCCATTAAAGTTTAAAGAATTAGCCGTAACATTACAAGTTCCAAAGAATGAGAAAGAGGATTTAAGAGAGGTACTTGAGTGTCTTATCAATGAGGGAAAGATTACCATTGATGTTAAGGGTAAATTTAAAGTATGTGCAGATAATGTGAAAGTTGGTACTTTCATAGGTAATAGTAAGGGTTTTGGTTTTGTTGAGATTGAAGGAGAGGATCAAGACATCTTTATACCGGAAAATTCTCAAAAGGGCGCACTACACAATGATATAGTACAGGTAAAAATATTGGAAAACCAGACTGGGAAACGAAAAGAAGGAGTTATTATCTCTATTGTTGAGAGAAAGACTGATGAAGTGGTTGGAACCTTTGCGAAAAGTAAGAGCTATGGATTTGTTATAACTGATAACCAAAAGTTTAATAAAGATATTTATATTCCGAAAGAATTTTGTAAAGGCGCTGTTACCGGACATAAGGTTGTAGTAAAGATTACTGATTATGGTAGCAAAGACAAGAAACCTGAGGGAAGAATTGTGGAGATTCTAGGGCATATTAATGATCCAGGTGTAGATATAATGTCTATTGTGAAGGCGTATAATTTACCTACGGAATTTCCTGGGCCTGTTATGAGATACATTGACGACATTCCTGATGAGATAGATCCAGCAGATGTAAGTGGCAGAGTCGATGTAAGAAACTGGCAAATGGTTACCATTGATGGTGAGGAAGCAAAAGATTTAGATGATGCTATTACATTAACCAAGGAAGGTGGTATCTATAAATTAGGTGTCCATATAGCTGACGTATCTAATTATGTAAAAGAAGGGTCTGTGCTAGACCAGGATGCTTTAAAAAGAGGTACCAGCGTTTACCTTGTTGACCGTGTGATTCCTATGCTTCCACATAAATTGTCCAACGGGATATGTTCTCTAAATGCAGGAGTAGATCGCTTAGCTTTAAGTTGTTTTATGGATATTGATGCTAAGGGAAATGTAGTGAGTCACAAGATAGCCGAGACAGTAGTTCGGGTAACAAGACGTATGTCCTATACCAGCGTTCAGAAAATCCTAGATGGGGATGAGGCAGAGAGAAAAGAGTATGAGCCATTAATACCTATGTTTGAGCTAATGCAAGAGCTAGCTAGCTGTCTTCGAGAAAAGAGAAGAAAAAGGGGCAGCATAGACTTTGATTTTCCTGAAAGTAAAATTACTTTAGATGAAAAAGGCAAACCTATTGATATTAAGCCATACGAGCGTAATTCTGCAACCAGGATTATTGAAGACTTTATGCTAATTGCCAATGAGACAGTGGCAGAGGATTATTTCTGGCAGGAGATTCCCTTTGTATATCGTACCCATGAGGCTCCAGATGAGGAAAAGATACAGAAACTAGGTATCTTTATTAATAACTTTGGCTATACCATCAAGATTGGGCAAGATGAGATTCATCCTAAGGAGATTCAAAAGCTACTTGATAAGGTGGAAGGTTCTCCTGAGGAGGCATTGATAAGTAGACTTACGTTACGTAGTATGAAGCAAGCCAAATATACTGTGACGAATGATGGCCATTTTGGTTTGTCTACCAAGTATTATTGTCACTTTACTTCTCCTATCAGACGTTATCCAGATCTTCAGATTCATCGAATTATAAAAGAAAATCTGCGTCGTGGTATTAGTGAGAAACGTTCCAATCATTATCAAAAAATTCTTCCTGATGTTGCTGCTCAGTCCAGTGCTATGGAGCGAAGAGCAGATGAGGCAGAACGTGAAGTGGATAAATTGAAAAAAGTTCAGTATATGAAACAATTCATTGGAGAAACTTTTGAAGGCGTTATTTCCAGCATCACAACCTGGGGCATGTATATAGAACTTCCTAATACTTGTGAAGGTATGATAAAGGTAACAAATCTGAAGGATGATTACTATTACTACGATGAAGATACCTATACGATGGTCGGAGAACACACCAAGAAGGTATATAAACTGGGACAAAAGGTTAAAATAATAGTGGACGGTGTAGACTCTCTTGCCCGTACCATAGATTTCTTACTTGCCGATGAGGAAAAGGAAGAAACAGCAGAGTAAAATTATTGGACTGAATTACAAAGGAACAGTGGAAATGCCAAAGAACTATTGGCATTCCACTGTTTTAGTTTTTAAATCTATGAAAATCATTAGTTGAAATTAATTCTCTTTTCGCTATAATAGAGATAGTATGTAAGATTGGAGAAATGAGATGGCAAAAGAATCAAAAAAAATAATTGCCAATAATAAAAAAGCCTTTTTTGATTATTTTATAGAAGATAAATATGAAGCCGGCATAGCCCTACATGGCACAGAGGTTAAATCTTTACGCCTTGGTAAGTGCAGCATCAAGGAGTCCTTTATTCGTATCGAAAAGGGAGAGGTATATATTTATAACATGCATATATCTCCTTATGAAAAAGGTAATATTTTTAATAAGGATCCATTAAGGATTAAAAAATTATTGTTACACAAATATGAGATTAACAAATTGGCTGGAGAGATTCAGCAGAAGGGATTTACCTTGGTTCCTCTTAGTGTTTATTTAAGTGGAAGTCTTGTTAAGGTGGAAATAGGTTTAGCAAGGGGTAAGAAGCTCTATGATAAACGTCAGGATATAGCGAAGAAAGATCAACGTAGAGAAGCAGAGAAGAATTTTAAAGTCAAAAATTTGTTTTAAATTATTTCCATTGACAAAACATTTGTTTTATAATATTATCGTATTTAGTCGTTTATATTAACTTAACATTACTATGCAATTCGGGGTAGTAATGGTTTCGACAGGGGTTTTGAAGTTGGAGAAGCTATCCGTAGGTGATGCGTTAACTCACAAAAATAAATATAAACGCTGAAGATAATTTAGCTTACGCTGCCTAGTGGCAGCTGTC
>JAEYPA010000168.1 GCA_023411225.1 Bacillota bacterium | reverse complement strand
ATGGTTCAGTTAGACGGTGGACGTTTTGCAACAAGTGATATGAACGACTTATATCGTCGTATTATTAATAGAAATAATCGTTTGAAGAGACTTCTTGAGTTAGGTGCTCCTGATATTATCGTTCGTAACGAGAAGAGAATGCTTCAGGAAGCTGTAGATGCTCTTATCGATAATGGTAGAAGAGGTCGTCCAGTTACCGGCCCTGGTAACCGTGCGCTAAAATCTCTCTCTGACATGTTAAAAGGTAAGCAGGGACGTTTCCGTCAGAACTTACTTGGTAAACGTGTTGACTACTCCGGTCGTTCCGTTATCGTTGTAGGTCCAGAACTTAAGATTTACCAGTGTGGTCTTCCTAAAGAAATGGCAATTGAACTATTCAAGCCATTTGTTATGAAGGAATTGGTAGCAAGAGGAACTGCTCATAACATTAAATCTGCGAAGAAGATGGTAGAACGTCTTCAAACAGAGGTTTGGGATGTACTTGAAGAAGTAATCAGAGAACATCCTGTTATGTTAAACCGTGCACCTACTCTTCACAGACTTGGTATTCAGGCATTTGAACCAACCCTAGTAGAAGGTAAAGCAATCAAGCTCCATCCATTGGTATGTACTGCATTTAATGCCGACTTCGATGGTGACCAGATGGCTGTCCATCTTCCACTTTCTGTAGAAGCACAGGCAGAATGTCGTTTCTTACTGCTTTCTCCAAACAACCTGTTAAAGCCATCTGATGGTGGACCTGTTGCCGTTCCTTCACAGGATATGGTATTAGGTATCTATTATCTGACACAACTTCGCCCAGGAGGATTGGGGGAAGGAATGGCATTTAAGAATGAAAATGAAGCAATCTTAGCCTATGAGAATAATGTTGTTAAGCTTCATTCTGCCATCAAGGTTCGTAGATATGATAAGGATGGCAATGCCCATGTGATAGATACCACTGTTGGACGTATCATTTTTAATGAAATTATTCCTCAGGATTTGGGCTTTGTAGATAGAACTAATCCAGAGAATGAATTAAAATATGAGATTGATTTCTTAGTTGCTAAGAAACAATTAAAGCAGATTTTAGAGAGATGTATTAATACCCATGGTGCAACTAAGACAGCTGAAACCTTAGATAATGTAAAAGCACTTGGTTACAGATACTCTACAAGAGCTGCAATGACGGTATCTATCTCCGATATGACAGTTCCAGAAGCGAAGAAGACAATTCTAGCTGAAGCTGAGAAACAGGTAGAGAACATCGCTCACAACTTCCGTAGAGGTTTGTTGACTGATGAAGAAAGATACAAAGCAGTTATAGAGACTTGGAAAGAAGCCGATGATGAGATTACCGATGCTCTTCTATCCGGTCTTGACAAATACAACAACATATTCATGATGGCTGATTCCGGAGCCCGTGGTTCTGATAAGCAGATCAAACAGCTTGCTGGTATGCGTGGTATGATGGCTGATACATCAGGTAGAGCCATCGAACTTCCTATTAAGTCCAACTTCCGTGAAGGCCTTGACGTACTGGAGTACTTTATTTCCGCTCATGGTGCTCGTAAAGGTCTGTCCGATACAGCGTTACGTACAGCCGATTCAGGTTACTTAACCCGTCGTCTGGTAGATGTATCCCAGGAATTAATTATTCGTGAAGTTGACTGTTGTGAAAGTAAAGGAGAGATCCCAGGAATGTGGATCAAAGCCTTTATGGATGGCAAGGAAGTAATTGAAAGTCTTCAGGAAAGAATCACAGGAAGATATTCTTGTGAAACAATATATGATGACGATGGTGAGATGATTGTAAAAGCAAATCACATGATTACTCCAAAACGTGCCGCTAGGATTGTAAATACTAAGAAGATTATAGAAGCTGGAGATCACGCAAAGGTTAAGATTCGTACGATTCTTACCTGTCGTTCCCACATTGGTGTATGTGCTAAGTGTTATGGTGCCAACATGGCAACAGGTGAAGCTGTACAAGTTGGTGAAGCTGTTGGTATTATTGCCGCTCAGTCTATTGGTGAACCAGGTACACAACTTACCATGCGTACTTTCCATACCGGTGGTGTTGCTGGTGATGATATCACACAGGGTCTTCCTCGTGTCGAAGAGTTGTTTGAAGCTCGTAAACCAAAGGGACTTGCAATTATTGCAGAATTTGGTGGAATAGTAGAGATAAGCGATACTAAGAAGAAACGTGAAGTCATTGTGAAGAACAATGAGACAGGTGAATCCAAAGCATATCTAATCCCTTACGGTTCCCGTATTAAGGTAATGGAAGGTCAGGAAATCGAAGCCGGAGATGAGCTGACAGAAGGTTCTGTGAATCCTCATGATATCCTTAAGATTAAGGGGGTACGTGCTGTTCAGGATTACATGATCCAGGAAGTACAGCGTGTATACCGTCTACAAGGTGTTGATATCAACGATAAGCATATTGAAGTGATTGTTAGACAGATGCTTAAGAAGGTTAAAGTTGAGCAAAACGGAGATGCTGATTTCTTGCCAGGAACCATGGTAGACATTCTAGAGTTTGAGGAAATGAACGAACAACTTGAAAAAGAAGGTAAAGAGATTGCAGAAGGAAAGCGTGTGATGCTTGGTATTACTAAGGCTTCTTTGGCAACAAACTCCTTCTTATCAGCAGCGTCCTTCCAGGAGACGACCAAGGTTCTTACAGAAGCAGCAATCAAAGGTAAGGTTGACCCACTGATTGGTCTGAAGGAAAATGTTATTATTGGTAAACTGATTCCAGCTGGAACCGGTATGAAGAGATATCGTAACGTTAAACTAACGACTGATGTGGTAAATCCTGAATTTTTAAACAGTGGATTAGAAGACTTTGATGAAGATGTTCCTGTATATGGAGAAGATTTTGATAGTAGCGAGGAATTGTCCTTTAGCGAAATGGATTTTGATGAATAATGTATAATGAAACCCTGTAAGCCAGGCCTAGGCCTGACTTACAGGGTTTTTTTCGTG
>JAEYPA010000153.1 GCA_023411225.1 Bacillota bacterium | reverse complement strand
TTCCTGTACCGGGAGGTCCTACCAACAACGCACCTTTTGGAAGTTTAGCACCTATCTTAGTATACTTGGCCGGATTATGAAGAAAATCAACCATTTCAGAAAGAGACTCCTTCGCTTCCTCCTGACCAGCTACATTAGCAAAAGTTACTCCGGTTTCTTTCTCTACATAAACCTTGGCAGTACTCTTACCAACGCCCATCATTCCGCCACCATTACGAGAAATCATACGGAATACAAACCAGAATGCCACCCAAATCAACGCTATTGGTAATACATAACTAACAATTGCACTTACGATACCCGAGCTTGTACTGGTAATCTCACTTTTATAATCGGCATCTGAACTTTTTAATCGTTCTAATAAGTTTTCATCATAGATTCTTGCTGCATAATATACATTTTTATCGTCCTCTGACTGGGATTTCAGCTGATATTCCACGCGATCAGACAGTACCGTTACTGACTTAAGCTGCTTATCCTCTAATTTTACCATAAACTCTTTATAACTCTGTTCCTTATAAGTACTTTCCTGAATCATTTGATTCATATAGGTATACATTAAAAACAGAATCACGGTTATAACAATACCAATAATTATATTCGTACGATTATTTCGTTTCCTATTATCTTGTTTTCTATTATCTTGCTTCTTCTTATCGTAGTTATTTTCCATACAAACGCCTCCTCTATCTTGTGTTTCTATCCTCTATATCAGTTTACCTGCTAATATTCAGAATGTTAGGTTTCTTTTACATATAGTCATTCCCATTATAATGAAAGCTCATTTATAAATCAATAGACTATTCTCTTAAAATTCCATAAGAAAATATGAAATAACTATAAACTGTCTATATATATTTTTCTCATTCCCTTCTAGGATATACTAATATTTTGACCAAATAGTGAACACCCTAATGGAAGGAAACGATGTCATGCCTAATATCCTTAATCTTATACTTAATATGATTAACAAAAAACCCATCCAACTTCATATAATTAAGAAAATATTTTATTACAGAGAAATATGTAGATTTTCCTTCTACACCACGTTATAATATATCTTTGATTTATTTTGAACATGTAAAAACCAACATATATAAAGGAGGAATATAAATGGCTGTAAAATACGTATTCGTAACAGGTGGTGTTGTCTCAGGTTTAGGCAAGGGCATTACAGCTGCCTCCCTGGGAAGATTGCTAAAGTCCAGAGGGTATACGGTCACTATGCAAAAATTTGATCCCTATATCAACATCGATCCGGGTACCATGAATCCTATCCAGCATGGTGAGGTATTTGTAACAGATGATGGCGCAGAAACCGACTTGGATCTTGGACACTACGAACGATTTATCGATGAGAAATTAACCAAGCGCTCCAATGTAACCACAGGTAAGATCTACTGGTCTGTACTGAACCAGGAACGCCGTGGTGATTTTGGTGGAGGAACAGTTCAGGTAATTCCTCATATCACAAATGAGATAAAAAGCCGTTTCTATCGTAATGATGGCAGCAACAAACAGGAAATTGCCATTATCGAAGTAGGTGGCACAGTTGGTGATATCGAAAGTCAGCCATTCTTAGAATCCATTAGGCAATTTCAGCATGATATTGGACGTGAAAATGCTATTTTAATTCATGTAACCTTAATTCCTTACCTTCGGGCTTCTGGAGAAATGAAAACCAAACCTACGCAAGCCAGTGTAAAGGAATTACAAGGTATGGGAATCCAACCGGACGTCATCGTCTGTCGTACAGAGCTACCATTGGAAAAGGGTATTAAAGAAAAGATTGCTTTGTTCTGTAATGTTCCTAGTAAACACGTAATTCAGAACATGGATGTGGAAACCTTATATGAAGCTCCCCTTGCTCTGGAAAAGGAACATTTGGCTGACATTGTGTGTGAATGTTTAAATATCGACTGCCCATCTCCTAACCTACAGGAATGGCAGGACATGGTTCATGCACTAAAGAACCCAGAAAATGAAGTAACAGTAGCCTTAGTGGGCAAGTATACTAAGCTCCACGATGCTTATATCAGTGTTGTAGAGTCTTTGAAGCATGGAGCAGTGGCTCATAAATCCTGTATAGATATTAAATGGGTGGATTCTGAAACAGTAACAGAAGAAAATGTATCTGAAATACTCGGTGATGTAAGTGGCGTTATTGTTCCTGGAGGCTTCGGAAACCGGGGAATCGATGGAATGATTACCTCTATTAAGTATGCCAGAGAACACGGTGTGCCATTCCTTGGCCTATGTCTCGGTATGCAAATGGCAATTGTAGAATATGCTCGGCATGTAGCTGGTTTAGCTGATGCACATAGTGCGGAATTAGATCCAAGCACTACGCATCCTGTAATCCACCTAATGCCAGAACAAGATGGCATAGAAGATATTGGAGGAACCCTAAGACTTGGCTCCTACCCTTGTGTACTAAAGGAAGGTACCAACTCCCACGATGTATACAATAGTAATCTCATTGAAGAACGCCATAGACACCGTTATGAGGTAAATAACTACTATCGGGATGACCTGGAAAGTGCAGGTATGACCTTATCCGGTATTTCTCCAGATGGCCGTATTGTTGAAATGATTGAGCTAAAAAGCCATCCATGGTTTATTGCTACTCAAGCCCATCCAGAATTCAAGTCCCGTCCAAACAGACCTCATCCTCTGTTTAAAGGCTTTGTAGGGGCTGCATTGAAATATCAGAAAAAAACTGATATACACCAATAAATGTGCTATAATTAGACAGTAATGTTATCCACATTGGATACATTATTGTAAGTAATTATCCACAGAAATGAGGTAACTATGTTGAATAGTCAGTTTGAACGTACTGCCCTACTCTTGGGTTGGGAAGCAATTGATAAATTATCTTCCTCAAGAATTGCTGTATTTGGAGTTGGCGGTGTAGGAGGCTTTGTGATAGAAGCCTTGGCGCGTAGTGGAGTAGGTACTCTAGATATTATTGATAATGATACAGTTTGTCTTTCCAATATTAATCGTCAAATTATCGCCACTCATTCAACAGTTGGAAAATATAAAGTAGAAGTTATGAAGGATCGAATTCTAGACATCAATCCAGAAGCTACTGTAAATACTTATCAACATTTCTTTACCCCGGAAACGGCGGGAGAATTTGATTTTTCCAAGTATGATTACGTGGTGGATGCTATAGATACTGTTACAGGCAAAATAGAGCTTGTTCTTCAATGTGATAGGACAGGTACTCCTATCATTAGCTCTATGGGCGCCGGTAATAAATTAGATCCTACTAGATTTGAGGTAACAGATATCTATAAGACATCTGTCTGCCCACTGGCTAAAGTAATGAGACGTGAACTAAAAGCCAGAGGAATCAAAAAATGTAAAGTCGTCTATTCCAAGGAAGAGCCTTTAAAACCTTTGCCCCTTGATATAAAAGCCTCTGGAAAAAGACAAACTCCTGGCAGTACTGCCTTTGTTCCATCGGTAGCAGGACTGATAATTGCAGGGGAAGTAATTAGAGATTTGATTAAATAAAAAAACTCCTGTATCTCAAACTATACTGATACAGGAGTTTTTCACTTATACTTAAATAGTTTTCTTTAATGCTAAACTTGCCATAGTAAGCTGAGCCCCCAGTTTCTTAAACATACCACTATCTACTTTAGCCAATCTAACTGTAGTATGTACCTGACTTCCACGAAGTTTAGGTAACTGCTCTAATGCCAGCTTGGCATTGGCATCAGTTGTTGCACTAATGGATAGAGCAATCAATGCTTCATCTATATGAAGTCTTGGGTTTTTATTGCCAAAATAGTTAACCTTTAATTTTTGAATAGGTTCTATTGCTTGTGGGGAAATCACATGTACTTCCTTTTCTATTCCTGCTAGCTTTTTGATGGCATTTAAAATCAAAGCTGCAGATGGTCCTAATAAATCAGAATTTTTACCAGTGATAATTGTCCCATCTTGTAGTTCCATAGCTGCAGCAGCACAACCGGTCTCCTGCGCTCTCTTAATAGCTGCCCCTACTACCAATCTGTCTTCTAAAGAAACTCCACACTGATTCATTAACAACTTCACCTTATCTAACTCAGAAGGCTTTGCCGTATCGCAGGCGATCTTATCTAAGGTTTCAAAGTAACGTCTAATTATCTCCTGTTTAGAAGCTTCACAACAAGCCTCATCATCTATAATACAGTTACCTGCCATATTAACCCCCATGTCTGTAGGAGATTTATATGGACTGGTACCATATATACGATTAAACATGGCATTTAAAACAGGGAAGATTTCAACATCACGATTATAATTAACGGTTCTGACACCATATGCCTCTAAATGATATGGGTCAATCATATTGACATCATTTAAATCGACAGTAGCTGCCTCATAAGCAAGATTGACTGGATGCTTTAAAGGTAAATTCCAGATTGGGAAGGTTTCATATTTGGCATAACCGGCATTAATTCCATGTTTATGCTCATGGTAAAGCTGGGACAGACAAGTTGCCATCTTACCACTTCCAGGACCTGGTGCAGTAACCACTACCAAAGGTCTAGTAGTTTTCACATAATCATTTTTACCATATCCCTCATCACTTACAATTAGGTCTACGTTATTAGGATAACCCTCAATGATGTAATGGTAGTATACAACAATTCCTTTCTTCTCTAACTTCTGTCTGAAATGATTGGCGCTATTCTGTCCAGAATATTGGGAGATAACTACACTGCCTACATATAAACCAGCATTTCTATATTCCTCTATAAGACGTAAAACATCCATATCATATGTAATGCCTAAATCACCACGTATTTTATTTCTCTCAATGTCCTCTGCACTAATTACAAAAAGTATCTCAGCCTGATCCTTTAGCTGCATAAGCATTTGTAGCTTACTGGATGGTTCAAAACCAGGCAAAACACGAGATGCATGGTAATCATCAAATAATTTTCCGCCAAACTCTAGATATAGCTTATTGTCAAACTGGGCAATTCTTTCTTTAATATGCTCCGATTGCATCTTTAAATATTTTTTGTTATCAAACCCTTTTCCAACCATTCTCATTAACCTCTTTCATCTGTCTTATTTTATACAAAGCTATTGCTTGCGCAACCATATAAGTTACGCAAGCAACCATTGTTATTTATTCCTAGAGCAAAAGATCTCGCCGATAGCTACTAATATTCCACCCAACACAACCGCTACATCAGCAATATTAAATATAATATTCTTTAATTTTTTGCCATGGTTGACACTGAAGTAATCAAATACATCCCCATTTTTTATACGATCAGCAAAATTGCTCAATGCACCACCTATCATAAGGCTAAGGCCAAGCTTACAAAGAAAACCTTTTTTTTGACCTATGAGCCATCCAAGCATAACCAACAGAATACCTATCATTGTGCCTGTAACTATCTTAACGACCTTTACATGATTCTGTAATACATTTAATGCTACCCCTTTGTTATGATAGTGATGAAAGGTGATGTTATCATTCATAATACGTGTACCTGGCTTAACATGTTGCACTACATACCTTTTAATAAAGTGTTCTGCAATACATATTCCAGCTATAATTATAATATACCCCATAAAAACCTCCTGTCTAACCACATTAATGTACCACATTATTCTAATTATATATTTTATTTTATCATAAAGTACATATCACAACAAGGGGAGACTATATCTTTATTTTGGACAACGAGTTTTGCCTGCAAAGCTTCCTATCAACAAAGAAAAGCCTAGGTCATAAGACCTAAGCTTCTCTTTGTATGATGATACATTATCATTATCTTAATAAATTAAGAACACCCTGGGTAGACTGATTAGCCTGTGCAAGCATAGACTGTGCTGCTTGCTGAAGAATATTATCCTTGGAGTACTTAACCATTTCTTTAGCCATATCAACGTCACGGATACGGGATTCTGCTGCTTGCAGATTCTCAGATGTATTATCTGCGTTAGCGATTGTATGCTCAAGTCTGTTTTGTAATGCTCCAAGATTAGATCTCTGTGTAGAAACCTTCTGAATCGCGGATTGAATCTTAGTAATAGCAGAATTAGCATGTGTAAATGTAGTAACATCAAGTGCATCAATACCAAGTGTAGCTGCATTCATATTACCTATTGAAAAAGTAATTTTCTGTCCTGAGTTTGCTCCAACCTGTAACTTCATAGACATAACACTACCATTTAACAATTTCTGAGTATTGAATTCTGTGGTGTCTGCTATTCTTTTAACCTCTTCAGTTAACTGGTCTAACTCTGAATCAATTGCACTTCTATCTACTGTTACATTAGTATCATTAGATGCCTGTACAGCTAACTCTCTCATTCTCTGTAGGATAGAATGAGTTTCATTTAATGCACCTTCTGCTGTCTGAATAAGTGAAATACCATCCTGAGCATTGGTAGATGCCTGATTAAGACCTCTAATCTGGCCTCTCATCTTTTCGGAAATTGATAATCCAGCTGCGTCATCACCGGCACGATTAATTCTGTAGCCAGAAGATAATTTCTCTGTTGCCTTTCCAAGACTACCAGTAGTTATTCCTAATTGTCTGTTTGTGTTGGCTGCTGCCATGTTATGTTGTATTATCATATACATACCTCCTTGTTTTTTTATGTAGAGTCCTTTCTACATGAATTCTTTAAAGGGTTCTAATTTATTATCTTAATAAATTAAGAACACCCTGAGTAGACTGATTAGCCTGTGCAAGCATAGACTGTGCTGCCTGCTGAAGGATATTATCCTTGGAGTACTTAACCATTTCTTTAGCCATATCAACGTCACGGATACGGGATTCTGCTGCTTGCAGATTCTCAGCAGTATTATCTGCGTTAGCGATTGTATGCTCAAGTCTGTTTTGTAATGCTCCAAGATTAGATCTCTGTGTAGAAACCTTCTGAATCGCGGATTGAATCTTAGTAATGGCAGAATTAGCATGTGTAAATGTAGTAACATCAAGTGCATTAATACCAAGTGTAGCTGCATCCATATTACCTATTGAAAAAGTAATTTTCTGTCCTGAATTTGCTCCAACCTGTAACTTCATAGATTTAACACTACCATTTAACAGTTTCTGAGTATTGAATTCAGTAGTGTCTGCTATTCTTTTAACCTCTTCTGTTAACTGGTCTAACTCTGAATCAATTGCACTTCTATCTACTGTTACATTAGTATCATTAGATGCCTGTACAGCTAACTCTCTCATTCTCTGTAGGATGGAATGAGTTTCATTTAATGCACCTTCTGCTGTCTGAATAAGAGAAATACCATCCTGAGCATTGGTAGATGCCTGATTAAGACCTCTAATCTGGCCTCTCATCTTTTCAGAAATTGATAATCCAGCTGCATCATCACCTGCACGGTTAATTCTATAGCCAGAAGATAATTTCTCTGTTGCCTTTCCAAGACTACCAGTAGTTATTCCCAATTGTCTGTTTGTGTTGGCCGCTGCCATGTTATGTTGTATTATCATACAATTCCTCCTTGATTTGTTTAGTAGAATCCTTTCTACTAAGTGTTATATCTTTGAAAGATATAAAGTTGTCAGTTACATTTATAATTAGGGACTTCCTCTATAAGTATTTTCTCTGTTAAATGTAACAGAGTGTGCCGTATACAATAGACCTTGTCCTAATTATTACAGCTTCTGTCTTTGTAATATATATATCGGTTCAATTTAGTAATACTTTAGAATGTACATTAATTTTTTCTAATCTCTTCTAACATTGGTTCTATGTATGCAATTATTTCATCACATGCTGTTTTATTTATTGCGTATAAGTCTCTTGATGATTCAAACGTCTTTCTTTGGTTTAATATATCATCCTCTTCTAGAGTATAAATATCTTCCAAAGCAGTGGCAGAAGTATCCGCTACATATTCCTCCACAAGACTTGAAACAAATGTGTTATTCATCTTCTTATTCAATTCTGAAAGCTGCTTAGACATGCTGATTCCTTTATTATTCAGACCTTGATTTGTAATAATATTGGTCAACAAGTCCGCGCAAAGCTTTTCCGCTTTATCAGACATTTTTTTTAATTCCTTTAATTGTTCTATGGTATCCTCTAACAGATCAATTGTCATTTGAAAGCGTTTATCTATGTCACTTATCTCAACATTATAAAGCATTGCTTGCACATCAAACGTATCTGTACAGTATGTATGAATAGCCTCCTCTAAGGTCATTATTTTAGTACCTTTAATCAGTGCTCCACCCTCGGTGGCATCTATAATCTGCACGTCATCTTTAAAATTTTGAATGGATTGCTGATACCATAAGATATAGCTATACATATCCCAGCCAGTATATAATTCCTCACCATGAATACCCTTAACTTTCACTAGTTGTTTTTCTTTGACTTCTTCCCCTAGCTTAACTCCTCCTGCATGCGTAAATCCATTTTCATAAGCTAGATCCTGTCCAACCAAGATAATATTTCTAAGGTTTAACATAATAGCAACAGCCACTGCCGCTGTAGCTACACTACCTCCACAATTTTGGAAAATAACTTTTTCCTCTAGCCGTCTAAAGTATTCATTACTAATCGGATTAGTGTTAAACAAAATCTTACGGCCAGTATGCCGACCTATAATCTTACGATTTGCACTAAGAGGGTAAAATATTGGAATCTCCCAGGTAATAGGATTGTCATAAAACCTTGGTGGTTTCTCTGCATCAATAGTTATACTAAAATCAGGCATAATATCATGCTTAATCAATATATCAAGGGCACGATCCACGCTAATAATAATAGCTTTTCCCTTAGCTTTTTTTATTTGATCTACATTTTTTTCTAAAGAAGGTCCTGCTGCTACAACTATCACTGGTATTTGCTCTGGTATCTTCCCAACGAAATCAGATAAGTTATTAGACTGATACAGAAATCTGGCATTTTCGATACTATTATACGTATCTGCTTTACCAAATCGTATAGCTGTATTCTGATTAGAACATACATTAGTATTGTTTTCTATAATACGATTTATAAAAACCATAAATTCTAATTTAAATATTTCTCGATATTGATTAATTGTAGCACTAACCTGGGCATTAATATTATTCCATTGCACTACATATGCCAGAAGATTCATAAAGCTAGCCTCATTTACATTCCTTACTACAAGGCCAACACCAGGATCTTTAAAGATATCTGTAAAGTCATATCGTTCCAAAGAATAACGGAAAATCTCATAGGAGGGTTCATATATAATGAAGACCCGTCTATCCTTTATATGTTCTTTTAAAGCCTTTATGAAATACCCATTTCCAAACCCAAAGATAATAAATACATTCTCTAGATCTTTACCCTTATATTGTTTACTCCATACATCAGCTTCATGACTAGGGTCATACATGCTGTTTAATCGATATATCTGATTATTCTTTTCTATTTCTAATATTAATTCCCCGTTAAGAGCTTTCTTTTCAATAATCTTCAGCGTATTTTCAAGAGTTTCTTCCTCTTTCTCCTTAAGTGCTTTATAAAGAGAATTGTGATACTGTTCTAATACTTCCATGTTTTTTTTATAAAAATCCATACACTATTCTCCTCTATTTTTCACATTGCTCAATTACTTCCTGTACATAATCCAATATCTCAAAAGTAAGTAAATCTGCTAATAAAATACCATCTTTCTTTTCATAAGCTTCAAGTATTGCCGATAATACACTATTGATATAATTAAAATCTACATTAATATTTGTTGAATCTTTACTGCTGATTTTTGCCATTGCATCCACAATTGCAAGAAGTTTTTGTGTTCCCATTTCCATAGCCTTTAATCCGGAATATTCATCTCCTCTATAGAACATATCGGCAGTCTCTCGCAGTTCTTCAACATCTTTTTTTATGTTAAGTACTAACTTATCCATTCTATCTTCCTCTCTGTATTAAAAAAGGTGTATTGGGTTTCCAATACACCTTTTTTCTACTTCTTTTTATCCAAAAACTGCGCTTCCCCATTAAACGCATTGGACATGTTTTTATAATAATTACTGATGCTCTTATTGGTTACATTAAAATCTTTGACTTTCTTTCGCATATCAGAAAACTTAAACTTTATACTATCTCTATTTTGTATCTCTAAACGCTGTATCTCCAATACCTTTTTTGAAATAGCAGTTATGTTTTCCTGCATGATTATGATTACATTTTGATACTTCTCTTTGTAGGTCAGAAACCCATCCTTCACTCGACTATAGCTTAGCTCAAATCCATTATCTAACTGCTCCAATTCTTCTAATAAAGGTGTCTTCTCATCTAAAAGACTTTGAAATTCATCTATATTTGCTATATCAGATTTTACAAGTTGTTCCTGTTTCTTATCAATAAGCAATAATTCATCAAGAATTCTATTTTTCTTTTGCAATGTTTGGCAAAGTATATTCAGATACACACCAAAGATATTTTCTTCTATCATAGTTTTTTCCTATTTCCCTCTATTCAGCTCCATAACCTGCTTCCAAGTATCTCGCATCTCTCTGATAAAATCTAAGGCAACCGTAAGGACATCTGTATCCTTTCGAATATTAGCTTCCAATAACTGATCATAGATAATTTCATAAATTTGGTCAAACTCCTTGGCAACTGGGTACTTCATATTCAAAGTACTACGGAGTTCTACAATAATACGTTGAGCCTTAATAATATTTTCATGAGCTTTTTCTATGTCCTTTTTTTCTATCGCAAGTAATGCAATATTACAAAACTTGACTGCACCGTCATAAAGCATCAAGGTCAACTCTGCTTTAGAAGCTGTTTGTATAGTAGTATTTACATAGGCATTTGCAACATTAACAGCCATACCTTTACCTCCTTGACTTTCTTCCATTATCCCATTAAACTAGACAGATTACTGGATTGGCTGTTTAACTTAGACATGGCACGTTCCATTGCAGTGAACTGCTTATAATAACGATTTTCCATTTCTGTAAGTCGATCTTCCCAATCACTAATCTGGGTTTTATACTCAGATATCTGTGTTTTCATCAGCTTGTCATTATAAAAAGTTAAGGCACTACTAAGAGAGGTTGACTTCATCTTATCCTGCATAGCAGCAGATAGATTCTCTGCTATTCCGATAAAAGCATTAATTGTAGTGGTTGGATCATCTGAAAGTGCCTTCATTAATTTATCGGTTTCATTGGCATAGGTTGGATCTGTAGTATCACCATAAATATGGTATAACCCTTTCTCACTATATTCAAAGGAGGTACAGATTCCAAAACTTGATAAGGAATATCTTTTATCCTCAATCTCAACACTAGACTGCATAGCCTGTTTCATAACTGATAAAACAGAGCCTAGCGTTGTATCTCTGCGTAGTATGGAATCCTTTATTTTAGTTTCCCATTGATCTATCTGATCATCTGTCATAGCTGCTTTTTCATCATCTGTCAGTGGTTCATAACCTCTTGAAGAATCTGCATAATAGAGATCATTCATTTCTTTTATTATATTGTTATATTCTGTAATAAACCCTTTAATAGTATCATAAATTGCCTTTGTATCATTCGTAACACTTATAGTAACTAGTGAATCTGTTTTTCCTAACAAATTCAGATTCAAATTGTTTACGGTAAAACTATTGTTTTCACTGGTCAATCTTGCTCCATCAAGAACAAAAATAGCATCTTGAGCTCCCACTAAAGACACTCCACCATAATAAAGTGTATTCGTAGTTTCATCCGTAATCATAGTACCATCTGCGCCACTAATTTGAACTCTACTAATCCCATTGGTGTCCTTTGCTAAACTAATCTCCGCCAAACCTACAAAGGATAGTGGTGTCGCTCCAGAGGTGTACTTTGTTTCTCCCGAATTCGCGGCGTAGTCAACAAGCTGGGTATCAAGCTGAATTAACCTATTGTTTATGTTATTTTCTTCATTATTTGCAATATAATCTTGGTAAATCTTTTGATAACTTTCCTGAGCTTTGACTTCAGCTACCTTATTGTCAATAATCTTATCATAAACAGCTTGTCTCTCTGCTTCAGTCCATTTATTATACTTCTCGTTAACAAGAAGCTCCACTTCATCTGGTAAAAGTGTATCATTATTAGCAGTAATTTCCTTCTTGAGTTGCTCCTTTATCACTTCTTCTTGAGATTTTCCACCAAACTCCTGGCTTATGACTGCATCACGAACAGCTTTATTTGCCTCGGTAATAGTCTGATTTTTTGCAGCTTTCGTTGTATAATCAATCAAAAGTAAATGGGCATCAGTCTGCGCCTCATTTAGGTTGTCCATAGAAACAGATCCACCTGTACCGCCGTAATAAAATGCTTTAAAGGCATTATCAATCTTATCCTTATCCACATTTTTAACATCGTCATAACCAACAGTATTTCTAAGACTATCTCTAATTGCAACAAAAGCATTGCTAACCGTACCAGTGGTCACACTAAACTGATTACTGGCACCACTATTGGCAGAACTGATAAAAAACCGTTGTTGGTTACTATCAAAACTGGCAGTCAATCCTGCTTTCTGCAATGCTGCCACAAGGTGATTAACCGTAGAATCCGCTGTTACAATATAAGCAACATCCTTGGTTCCACTAATATTAATTACACTATTGGTCCCTGAAGTGCTAAACCCCAAATCTGTAAGCTTGGTAGTTCCTGTTACTCCTGCTCCACTTCCATCTGCAAGACTTAACTTATCACTAGTCAAAAACTGGGGACTAGCTAATTGATTCACAGCTAAAGTATGAGAACCTGTAGAAGCATTTGGCCCTGCGGTTGCAGTTGCTTTTGTAGGGTCAGAGGAGGCAACTTCTTTCGTCTTATAAGTAGACTGTAACCTCATATTAAATACCTGTTTATTATATAGAGCATTAAGCTTTGAATTTAAATCCTTCCATTTATCTTGTGTCCATTCCAGTTTGGTTTTCTTTTGTTCAATTTTTGTTTTTTTTAGGCTTTTAGCAGCCATCAATTCTTTTATAATTTTCTCTGTATCAAAACCTGAACTTAAACCCGATAACCGAATCCCCATTCTGATCCCTCCTTATCGTTGTTCGTCAATCAGTAAACCAGTCATTTCCTTCAGTCTTCGTATCATATCTAATGTTTCTTCAGAAGGTATCTCACGGATTACTTCTCCAGTATCTTCATCAATTAACTTCACAGAAACACGATTGATATCCCTTTCATATGTAAATTGGCATCGACGATTACTAATTCTCAACTTATTGTTTGCCTCATTTACTGCATCTTTAACCATTTGCTCAGAAGCTTTTCCTGCATTTGTTGAACTCTCAGTACCAGTGTCGTTTACAGGAGTGCTGGTTAACTCTACAGCTGATGCGGGCTGACTTATTGAAGTTATATTATTTCCTGTATACAATGCTGAATTGTTAACTCCTTGAATTCCCATTTACTTCACCTCCATGTGCATCTTTGCTCCGATTTCATTATGTAACTACTTCTTTTATCGGTAGTTTTTTTCAGTTTCTTTATAGCAAATCTTAAGAATACCTTCCAAAACCTATGCCATACAAACTTTAAGGTGTCAATTTCCTATATAATTGGACATTGACACCTTAATTCTAGTATACTAGAATTCACTTCTTTTGTAATCCACGTAACACTTCCAGGCTTACATCAGTATTGGTTACTGCCTCTTTGTTGGCCTCTTGAATTTGCAGGTAGATTTCCTTTCTATACACTGGTACAGCCTTAGGGGCACTTATTCCCAGTTTTACCTGTTCTCCTTTTACATCTAAGATTGTAATCTCGATATCATTTCCAATAATAATAGACTCTCCATTTTTTCTAGTAAGGGCAAGCATATTAATTTCCCCCTTTATCATTTGACGTAAATAGCTCATATATTTTATATTTAACAGGGTAATCAAGGTTATCCACTATGATTTGAATTCCTTTTTTGCTATCTGCATTAATAATCAATGGTGCTTTTAAGTTAGCAGACATTAACGTAAGGTCACTTGGCACAGTCATAATTAAAAAGACAGCGCAGTTCTCTTCCGTCATAGCACCTAATGGTTCCAATAGGTTATCTTCAATCACAGGGTTGTAGTCTGGTTTAACAATCAGTGGATTAATGACTGGTAATGCAAGACCCGGCTCTTCTACACTCTGTAGCCAAGAAATCGCATCCTCCTTACATTCCAAATCATATAAAATGGTAAATTTCTTATACTCCTCAAAACCTAATAATCCGTTTTCAAATGTAATTATTTTATCCTCGATAATATCTACTTCTCCAAAACATTTGGTCTGTATTACCATTACTCTTCTCCTTCCAGCTTGTATTTTATAAGAAATCCAACAATGAATTCTTTACTGTTTTAGCTGCAACTGACAAAGAGGCGTTATAAAGATTCTCATATGAATTGTATTTTATAATTGTTTCGACCATATCAGCATCTTCATTAGTGGATAATAAATCCTTAAACTCTACCTGCTGATCCCCTAAACGGTTCTTTGTCAACTCAAGTCTTACATATCTTGCTCCAAGATCAGCTAATGCTCCATTTATCTGGTCCTGGCAGGCGTTTGTTACTGTCATAGCCTGCGCGAATCGTTCATACATCATCTGATTTCGTAGGGTATACTCGGTATCTAAGGAATCTCGCATACTAGTGAGTGCATCTTGTTGCAAAGTTGTCAGATTCTTTTGTTGAAGCTTAGCATCAACATCAGCAAGTTGAGCCTCTAAATCATTTACCTGATTAACTATATTATAAAGTTCATTCACTTCTCTTGCAATGGTTGAATCAAAAGCATTTTTACCCATTGTGTTTACAGTCAACTTCTGCCCAAAATTGATTTCATACTCAATTGCCTGATTCTCTCCCTGATTCTTATAAGTTTCCACTTTACCGTTTGACTTATTTTTTACTTCGCAATCATAATAATGTTCTGGTCGCAAATCATATTCTTTGAAATTTTCCTTATTATATGTAAGCGAAATTGTGGTATCGTTATCAAGCTTATCATAAGCAACCTTTGAGAATACCAATTCTCCTGTTTCCGGTATGTACTGCATAGCATCCTCGCCAGACGCAAAGTTATATGCTGTGGTACTGGATGAACTTACTACCTTGGCTGAAACAGTAGTACCACCGATATTCACACCAATGGTGTTTAAGTCTACCCCTGCTTCATCCTTAGATTTTAAATCATTATAAGCCAAACGAATCCGATAGACTTCAACAGTAGATGGTACCTGAGTAACGGGCACAGGATTTGAAGGATCATAAGAACTATAAGAAGTGCATCCTATTATCTGGTTGACTGCCTTTACATCGGCCCCGCTAAAGTCTTGGGTAATTTTGTAGTCATAGTCATTAGTATCCTCAGTAAAAATTAGACTCGTATTCGTCTTATATCCTGTCAAAACATAACGACCTGCATTGTTTGTGTTACCCTCTTGATAAATCTGACCTATACTCTCCTTAAGATTAGCTGCTATACTGCTTCTAGCCTTTGCACTAAGTGGATCATTAGCGCTTTGGTTACACTGACTATAAACTTTAGTAAGTACAGTATTAATATTCGTTAATGCCCCCTCTGTTATTTCCATCCATGACATGGCATCTGGAATATTTCGCTCATAGTATTGATTCAACTGATTTAAGTTATCCCTTAACTTAAGTGCTCTTACAGCAATTACAGGATCCTCAGAAGGACGAGAAATCTTTTTGCCAGTAGAATACTGATTATCCAACTTAGCCATATTTAGTTTATTGTTATTAATATTCATCAGAGTACTATTGGTTATCATTTTAGTAGTAACCCTCATAGATGATTTCCTCCTTTACGCTCCCATATAGTTAATCAACTTATCATAGACTTCATCCATAATAGAGATAACTTTAGCTGAAAGATTATATGCATTTTGGAAACGAACCAAATTCATTGCTTCCTCATCTTCATCCACTCCGGAAACTGATAATCTTTGATTTTCAATGGCTTTTAATATATTGGTTTGACTGGTAGCAAAACTATTAGCTTTGTCTGCGTCTACCCCAATATCAGAGATTAATGCCTGAATAAAACTATATGGAGACCCTTCCCTAAACATACTCTTATCCTTCATACACTCTATCATAGCAGTCAGAACTTCTTTATTTTCTACACCAGCGCCGGGATTAGCAGTTGTAGCAATCGTCATAGGATCATCCAGGATTTTCGAATTAATACTGAAATTGCTAGCAGTAAGATTATAATAAGAATTACTTACAGTAATCACATCATTTTTACCATGCAAGGCATATTGGCTATTATCCATTTTGTTTGTACCGGTGAAAAAGTTTAATCCTGTTTCTCCTTTTGAGTTAACACCTGTTCTATGTATATCATTCATTTGTTGAGATAAGGTCCTAACATATTCATTTAACTGACTCATATAATACGGTATTCCCTTATAATCAATGGTATCGCCTATTCTAGCTTGCATACCAACTAATTGATCCGTATTTTGAGGATCCACCAAATGAAATTTATAGGTATAAGCTCCATCTGCTCCAACTTCCATTTCAAAACTAGAGTACTCAATTCTCTTATTGTCTATAACGATAGTACCGCTAGCCGGAATGTTTAAAAGCAGTTCATCGTTAACATTACTATTTTGAACGACTGCCACATTACCTGTTATTCCAGTCACTTTACCATTAAAGTTCACATTATTATTACCATCCCTTAGTTCACATAGAGCTTGTAGTTTCCCACCCAAAGTAGGATTAGATAAATCCACTTTCTGGTCATTACACATAACGTCATAAAGGCCATTAATGTCATTGACATGATTTTTATATTCTCTAGGAACTAGTTCCAAAGCATTATACTCTGTGGAATCTACTATGGTATGTCCATTTAATTTTACTACAAAGGTTGTTCTCCCTGATGAATTACTTTGTTCATTATTAGAAGAACTGTTACTTCCATCTTTCCCCTTATCACTTTCTACCGTAGATACCTTACGTTCTGTAACAGTAATATTAGCATACTGACTTAATTCGTCTATCAGCAAGTTTCTGGAATCTCTAAGATCGTTGGCAATCTGTCCTCTGATTTCTATCGTGTTAATCTGCTTGGTTAATATTGAAATCTGTTCCGACAGGGCATTAATTCTCTGGCAGGAGATCTTAATTTCATCATTGGCGTCCTTTTGTAAAGAACTAAGGTCATCGGCAGTCTTTTTTATGAAATCTGCAATACTATCTCCATACTGGGCAATCTGGGCACGAACTGCGTTGCTTGAGGTATTCTTAGTCAGTTCCTGTAAGCTGTCACTAAAGTTCTGTATATTGGCTAATAACCCATTCCCTTTCAATTCATTAAAATAGTTCACAATCTGTTCCATATAGTTTTCTTTTGTTGAATATACTCCATATATAGCTGCATTGCTTCTATATTTTACATCATAATATTCATTACGTTGCTGTGTAATACTATCTGCCACAACTCCGGTACCAACCATACCATAACTACTATACACAGAGATAGGAGTGTCTGCTCTCTGATTTAAAACCTGTCTGGTATAACCATCCGTTTGTGCATTGGAAACATTATGTGCAGTTACATTTAAGGCGGCCTGATAAGTATACAAGCCTGAAGTTCCAATACCTAATCCAAAAAATGTCGATGGCATATTACCCCTCCCTTCTATCTAAAAAATGAATTAATTATGTGTTCTAACATTTCACTTACTGCATTGACATATCTGGCTGAAGCATTATACGCATGTTGATACTTAATTAACTTTGTCAGTTCCTCATCAGAAGATACACCAGAAACGGCATTTCTTCGACTATCAAGAGAAGCCGTCATTTTTTCCTGATCCGTTGCAACTTTATCAAAAGTATTACCTCTCGTTCCGATTTCACCAATCATAGCTGTATAATATTCCATGAATGAATTTTTTTCCGTCACATTGGGGCCTAAAGTGGCAAAATCATCATTCCAACACTGACTAAGCTCATCACAAATTCTAGCACTGTACTCATTAGGGGCATCCTTATCACTTAGTGGAAGTAAAGACACATTGTTTAATACCTTTTCATTAACCTGTAGTTGGGATAAAGTATATTGAGTTTCCGTAACAGTTGGATCCTCTTTATTATATACCTTAACGGTAACAGTGCTTCCACCAAATAATTCTATTGTCTGCTCGGTGTAACGTGGGCAATCTTTTCTAGAAAATAGCTCTGTTCCAGCTATTTCATTACCCTCGCCCATACCAACTCCCGCAGTATCTTCATCCAATATTGTTATGGTTTGCTCTACACCATTCACATCTGTGTAGGTATAATCCTTATTAGGACATAATATATCATTAATCTTCGTTACTATACCATGTATCAAATTATCAAAAAACGACTCTGTAGAGGTAATGATTGACGTGTTAATGGTTGAATTAAAAACATCTACCGCATTCTCATAATCCTTCTCTGACGTATAATTCTCTCTTATCGGTATGTCTGTGTAATTGGCCTTCTTTATGCCTCTTGCTATAATCAACCCTTTTAGATAACCAACATCGGTATCATCATTGGAGGAGTACGATTGATTCTCTTTATATACCTTCTGATTTTCAAATGATGGCCAAATAGGTTCCAACATCTCAGAATTTGATTGAATCTTTTGAGTGCCCATTCGATTAACACTATCCTCTGATACAAATTGAACACCTTCTATATTTACAGTTACTCTTCCATCTTCATTTTCTTTGTATGATATTTTCACATACCGTCCCAATTCATCCAATAAAACATTTCTAGTATCCCTTAAATCATTGGCATTCTCAACTCCTGAACTTTCATGAAGTACAATCTCATCGTTCAGCTTTTTGATTTTTCTACCAATTTCGTTTATTTTATCCACAGTTGTCTGTATCTCTATATTAAGGTTTACCTGATAATTCTCCATTTGCTCTGAAACTAACTGAGCCCTCTCTAAAAAGGATACGGCTGTCTGTACAAAAGTTGCTCTTTTTACATCACTGTCCGACTCTTTCACTAACTCCTGGGTAGTATTCCATAATTTCTTCATAGAGTCCTGATATGCCACTCCTTGAAGTTCGCCCATGATGTTTTCGATTTCTTCAGTTGCTGAATTCTGAGCCACATAAAATCCCTGTCTGCCAGCCTCCATGCGATAAGCCTTGTCTAAGAAGACCTCTCTTACCTGCCTTACCAAATCCACACTAACACCAAAGCCCACCTGATTTAGACTGACATGCCCCATCTTAAGAGATTGATACATAGTATCTTTTAAAAGTACCTGCTGTCTGGAATAGCCAATGGTGTCTACATTTGTTAAATTGTGCGCAGTCGTATTAAGAGCACTCTGACTGGATTGTAAGCCAGATACTCCAATAAATAAGCTACTCATAGAGCCCATGATCTCACCACCATTCCTTACTATTGTTTCGCATCAAACGTCCGTGCCTGCGAACTAAGGCTTTCTTGATTCATTGCGCCTTTATTATAGTTATTATTCCCTGGTGACATCCTTGTACTCTGAATAAAATTCATATTGAATTCTATCATCTCTAGGGATTGTTGAATTAACGATTTGTTTCGATTGTTGATTTCCATCAACCTTTGAATTGAATGTTTCAGCCTATCATGAAGGACACTTATTTCTTTTTGTTCCTTTGGCTGTTTACTTAGAAAATTAATAATATCTTTGACTCTAATCTGTGCCGCAGGTTTCCCTACAATATACCCAATGTTGGTTATAACTCCCATTCGTTTATGCTCCAAAGCAGTTATCAAATCCACTAAGGTTTGCTCTCGTTCAGTAAGTGTCTGTAACTTCTGGAGGTCATTATCTATAATGATTAGGGACTTTTCTTCTGCAATAGGTACTAATTCCTCATATATTTTAGTTTCTTCCTTAAGCACAGTAATTAGTTCTTCAATCAAACTAGCCACTGAGGTCGCTCCTTCTCTTAGATTTTCATATCAAAGAAATTATCTACCACTTTATCTGCTACGTCCTTGTTAGATACATGATAAGTTCCTTGATCCATTTGTCTCTTAATTGCATCCACTTTATCAGTTCGGATATCACTACTATTTTTCACCGCTGTTTTAGCAATCTGGAAATCCTTTCCCATTTGCGAAATTTGTACCTTGTCACTGCCACCATATGCATTGCTTTTTTTTGTTTTATTGGCAGAATTGGTTTTGTACAGCTGATTTACTTTTTCAAAGGAATTTATTCTCATAGGTTTCACCACCCTTATAAAATGAATGTTTCAATGTTTCTAACTATTTTATCGGATAAAATCCTATATCCATTAGTCTCCTTTGTAAAAGTTTTTGACTTTGTTCATATACTATATAAAATTATTTTCATTTTTTTACGTCATTGTGCAAAATGCCATAGAGGTATGAGTTATCGAACATATGGTTTTTTTTTCAAAAATATGATATACTACAAAGGATTGTGGAAGTAGAATTCCTAAGATAAAAAATAGATTTAGAAAGGAATTATATATGGAACAATATAATGGCAGTCAAATAGTTGTATTAGAAGGTCTGGAGGCTGTAAGAAAACGTCCTGGTATGTACATCGGCAGTACTGGTAACAGAGGACTTCACCATCTTATCTGGGAAATTCTTGATAATGGCATAGATGAACATCTTGCCGGCTTTTGTAATGAGATATCAATAACCCTTCTGAAGGATGGTGGAATTACCATTGAGGACAGTGGACGCGGTGTTCCAGTTGATCTACATCCAACAAAGCATATTCCAACTGTTCGTGTAGTTTATACCATTCTACATGCTGGTGGCAAATTTGCCGGCAATGTATATAAAGTTTCTGGTGGTCTCCATGGTGTTGGTGCATCTGTCGTAAATGCCCTATCCAGTCGAATGATAGTAGAAGTGAGACGGGATGGAAAGATTTATCGTGATGAGTATGCCGATGGTGGTCATGCTGTAACAAAGTTAGTAGATGGTCTGCTTCCTGTAGTAGGTACTTGTAAGAAATCCAACACCGGAACCAAGGTTACCTTTTATCCCGATGCTAGTATCTTTGAAACGGTAGAATTTAAGCCAGAAACAATAAAGAAAAAACTAAAGGAAACTGCTTTTTTAAATAAGAACCTAAAGCTTATCTTCAAGGATGAAAATACTGGAGAATCCAAAGAATATATAGAGGAATGGGGTATTCAAAGCTTTGTAGGCTATCTCACGAGAGAGATGTCCGTATTACATGAAAACCCTATCTATATTGAAGGAGAGAGTGGGGATATTGAAGTAGAGGTTGCTTTCCAGTATACCAACAATTATTCAGAACAAATCAATGCCTACTGTAACCGAATTAATGTAGTGGATGGTGGTACCTTGGTTACCGGCTTTAAGACTGCATTAACTAGAGTTATGAACCAATATGCACGAGAACTTGGTATCTTAAAAGATAAGGATGAGAATTTTGACGGCAAGGATATTCGTAATGGTATTGTGGCTATTATCTCCATTAAGCATCCAGATCCTCAATTTGAGGGTCAAACAAAGACCAAACTTGGTAATACCGATGCAAAAAGTGCGGTAGACGAGATTTTCAGCGTTGAGGTGCAACGGTATTTTGATAAAAACGTAGAGATACTAAAATCCATTTTGGAAAACTCCATGAAATCCTATAATGCAAGAAGAGCTTCTGATAAAGCTCGCAATGCCGTGTTAAAGCAGCTTAATGACGTAGATACCAAAAGCAAACTTGCCTCCTGTTCTTCTAAAAAGCCTGAGGAATGTGAAGTCTATATTGTCGAAGGCGACAGCGCTGGTGGTACCGTAAAGACCGCCCGGAACCGTAGAACCCAGGCCGTACTACCTCTCCGAGGTAAAATTCTAAATGTCGAGAAAGCCGCCTTAGAGAAAATCTTAGTAAATAACGAAATTAAGTCTATGATTGCCGCATTGGGTTGTGGTATCGGAGATGATTTTGATATAAGCAAGCTGCGATATGATAAGATTATTATACTAACTGATGCAGATGTAGATGGTGCTCATATTAGCACTCTACTACTAACCTTTTTCTATCGTTTTATGCCGGAATTAATCATGGAAGGCAAGATATATCGAGGTCTGCCACCACTCTACCGGGTTGAATATGAAACACAGGAAAAAAGTAAAAAAGTGAAAAAAATGGAATATCTCTTTAATGATTTTGAACTGGAAAAATTCCGTAAGCTTTCAGGTAATAAAATTCTTGCACTTCAGCGCTACAAGGGTCTGGGAGAGATGGATGCCAACCAGCTTTGGGAAACTACACTGGATCCTAACACTAGACAGTTAGCCCGAATTGATATCTCCGACACTGTAGAAGCAGACGAAGTTACCACCGTTCTAATGAGTAGTAACGTACCTCCTCGCCGTGCATTTATTATGGAAGAAGCCAAATATGCCAAGATTGATGTATAATCTGAGCATATGCTTTATATTTCATTAGAACTGATGAGTAGAAAGGATTATTACCATGAGTAAATCAACTGAGAATTTGATAATGATAGATTTCTCTGAAGAGATGAAGACCAGCTATCGAGATTATGCCATGAGCGTTATTATTGCCCGTGCGTTACCGGATGTCCGAGATGGTCTAAAGCCAGTACAACGTCGTATTTTATATGCTATGCATGAATTGGGCTTAAGTCCTGATAAGCCACATAGAAAGAGTGCCCGTATTGTTGGAGATACCATGGGTAAATTTCATCCTCACGGTGACAGCTCCATCTATGAAGCTTTGGTGCATATGTCTGAGGACTATTCCCTGTCTATCCCTTTGGTAGACGGCCATGGCAATTTTGGTTCCATTGATGGAGATGGAGCTGCCGCCATGCGTTATACGGAGGCAAGACTAAGTCGTGGAGCCCTTGCTCTGTTGAACAATCTGGACAAAGGCCTAGTTGAATTTATGCCCAACTTTGATGATAGCGAGAAGGAGCCTATTGTCCTTCCTGCTACCCTACCTAATCTTCTAATTAATGGAACTACGGGCATTGCTGTTGGTATGGCAACCAATATCCCACCTCATAACCCTTCTGAAGTCATTGATGGTGTAATTGCTTACATGGACAAGCCCAATATTTCCACCGAGCAACTAATGCATTATATCCCTGCACCTGATTTTCCAACTGGAGGATTGATTACCAATGCAGATGAGATGCTTTCCTTCTATGAAAAAGGCGAAGGAAAGATTAAAGTCCGCGCCAAACATGAGATTGAAAAAGGGGAATATGGCCGTAAGAATATTGTAATCACAGAGATCCCATACACAGTAGCCGGCAACAAGACCAAGCTGGTAGAAAGCTTAGTGGCTCTGATGAAGGATAAGGTCTTTGATGAGATCTTTGATGTCAGAGACGAGTCCAGCAAAGAGGGGATCCGAATTGTCATTGAAGTAAAGAAGGACCGTGACATTGATAACCTGTTAAATGGTTTATATAAGAAAACTGCGATGGAGGATACATACAGTATGAATCTGTTGGCTGTAAAAGACCAGCAGCCTATTGTATTTGATCTAAAAAGCCTCATAGCAGAATTTGTAGAATTCCAGAAAGAGATCTACACAAAGGAATTTGAACATTTACTAGCTAAAGCTCAGGCTCGTCTTGAGATTGTAAATGGTTTGGTAAAAGCCATTGATGTAATTGATCTGATCATTGAGATTCTCCGTGGTTCCTCTTCTGTAAAGCAGGCGAAAGCTTGTCTTACTATAGGAGATACCTCCGATATCAAATTCAAATCACAGGCCTCAAAGAAAATGGCTGCCACTTTGGATTTCTCAGAAAAACAGGCTGACGCTATCCTGACCATGCAGTTAAGCAAATTAATTGGGTTAGAGCTTATGAAGCTGTATGATGAAAAGGACCAATTGATAGCTAATATAGCAGAATACACCTTGATTCTGAAGGAAGAGAGTGAACTTTATAAAGTAATTAAGAAGAGACTTCGGGATTATAAGAAAGTATTTAACAGTCCAAGAAAGACTCTCCTCCATAACCTTGAGAAAGTGGAGTATGTAGAAGAAGTAAAAATAGAGGATGTATTTATTCTCATAGACCGGTTTGGTTACACCAAATCCGTAGATGTGTCCAGCTATCAAAGAGCCCAGGAGGATACCCTGAAGGAATTCAGCCATACGATTCTCCTAAAGAACACCGACCGGCTCTGCATATTTACAGCAAAAGGTAATATGCATCAGGTGAAGGTTTCCCAGATACCAAAATGTAAGTTGAAAGACAAGGGCGTCTTGATCCAGACCTTATGTAAATTAGGGGATGACGATCCAATTCTATATATCTGTTTTGAAGAGCTGTATGAATCAGAGCTCTTATTTACAACCAAATTAGGCTTTGTTAAAGTAGTATCCGGAGCTGAATTTGAAACTAACCGCTCCTGCATTGCTTCCACTAAGCTGGCAGAGGGAGATGAGGTTGTCTCTATTGTTTCCCTTTCTGCGGGACAGGTACTATCAACAGATGAGAAGGTCATCATGTTAACAGAGAAAGGCTTATCCCTTGGCTATAACCTGAATGAAGTATCAGAATTAAAGAAGACCAGCCGTGGTGTCAAAGGGATCACCCTGGAGAAAAATGACTACATTGTCTTTACAGGAGTTTATAAGAATACTGAGGAGTTCTTCTACCACAATGGTCACCAGTATAATGCGAAAAAGGTTCGTAATAGAAAACGTGGTGCAAAGGGACAAAAGGCAACGCTTAATTAATTGCTACCAAATGATGTTGACATTCGGTGTCTCAGCGATATAATGTAGGTATCCTTTTAGCGATTCTGTTCGGTGGGATATATTATTAAAATTAAAGTACAATCGGAAGATGTCTGCTGGAGAGATTGCCATAGCAATTCCACTAATCATTGCATTTGTTGGTATTCCCATTAGTCTATTCTTTGTTTCTTTATTATAAAAGAAAGAGAACTCTTGGTTCAAAGAGGATGTAGTTATGAAATCTGTAAAAAAACATATTATTATCAGTACTGTACTCTGTGCATTGACATTAGTCCTCTTTATCATTTTTTCTGGTTGTCTGCCTGAGTCCGTTCCTGTCCATTTTGATTCTGAGGGAAACGCAAATTCTTTTTGGCCTCGAAATGTAGTAGTTTTTGGTATCCCTGCATTTTATGTTCTACTCAACTTGATTATTGATGCGTCTCTGATTCAGCATGAAAAGAGGAAAGCATATATATTTTATATCATGCCTATTGTGTCGTTTGTCATCGCAGGTGTTATAATCTATTTAGGTATAAAATAAGAATTGATAACCGACAAAAACTTGCAGTCCCAGAGAAGATGCCATTAAAAGAACCAACAGGGAGAAGATATTAGATATCCCCTCCCTGTTTTTATATTTTAGCCAAGAACCTCTTTTTTCGCTTTCTCTAAAGCATCAATAACCTTATCACACCACAAATCAAACTCTGGATCCTCAATCTGGTATTCCTTATGTGCGAAAATATATTCTATAGTTTCACTGATTCCTTGGTCAAAGCGTTTAGTAGCAACAAAGTCCGGTACCAAACGTTTTAATTTATCATTACAAAATACAACTGAATTAGACTTATCACCCAATAAACTTCCTTCAAAATCATATTTTCTGCAACTTATTAAAAAAGGAGTAGACACATAATATGGCTTAAATGGTACCTGAAGTGCATTGGCAATGGTGGTATATATCTGATTCCATGTCAGAGTTTCGTCACTGGTGATTTGAATAGCTTCTCCAATGGCATGTATGTTCCCCATCAATCCCACAAACCCTTTAGCAAAATCACTACTATGAGTCATGGTCCAAAGAGAAGTTCCATCTCCATGAATAATAACAGGTTTTCCTTCTAGCATTCGTTTGATTACCTGCCAGCTTCCATGATTGCCATGGACGCCGAGAGGTACTGCTCTTTCACAATAAGTATGACTCGGTCTGACAATAGTAACAGGAAATCCATGCTCTCTATACTGCTGCATCAGATAATCCTCACAAGCAATTTTATCCTGAGAATATCTCCAGTATGGGTTAGATAGTGGAGTCCCTTCTGTAATACGATAATCATTTAATGGTTTCTGATAGGCAGAAGCAGAGCTGATAAATATAAATTGCCTAGTTTTCCCAACAAATAAACGATAATCCCTCTGTAACTGATCAGGTGTAAAGGCAATGAAATCTACCACCACATCAAAGCTAAGATCCTTAATCCTTTTAAGCACCTCTGTTTCATCATTAATATCTACATGAATCTCCTTAACTCCCAAATTCTCTGAAAAGATGCTAGTTTTATTACCACGATTTATCAGATAAACCTCAAATCCTTTTGTTGCTGCTAATTTAGTAACTTCTGTACTAATCGTTCCGGTTCCACCAATAAATAATACTTTCATATTAATCCACCCTCGCTTATCTACTATTTTCTATATCGAAAAAAATAGTTCCAATGAAGGAACTATTTATGAAAAGGAGAAAATGTATGAAATCGACTATCTATTATTGTCTGTTATTAACTTTTTTCTATGATTTTATATTATCAGATGAATTTGAAGAGTTTAAGGCTAATATGTAAACATTTTTTGAACATTTAACTATATTTTGTTCATATTTTATAAATTTCTATGCAAAAGTAAAAATTCTACCTATTGTCGCACAATTTTTGTATCATTTCTACCTTACTATTCATTTTTAATATTTAGGTGTTGTTTTTTTACCTCTTACTTCAAATAACTAACCTCTTAGTGAATCACTATTTACATTATTACAAAATTAGCGATAATAGAGACATGGAGGTGAGGAAATGAAGGTACGAATCGAGATTGAGACAAACCTTGAAGATGCCGAGGTAATCGTTCGATGTAACAAAATCGATGATCAGATATTAACTTTACAAAAGATGATAACTGAAATAAATGGTCCTGATAAACAGTTGACCTTCTATAAAAATGATACAGAATACTATCTTTCATTGAATAAAATTCTATTTTTTGACACCGATTCTGGTAGTATCAGTGCACATACTGCCAATGATGTCTATCAAGTCAAGTATAAACTGTACGAGTTGGAAGAGTTGCTCCCCGGCTACTTTATGAGGATATCAAAATCTTCGATTTTAAATATTAACAAGGTATACTCTATCACCAAAAATATCACCGCCGCTAGTATCGTAGCATTCGAAAAATGTCATAAACAAGTATATGTATCGAGAAACTTTTATAAAGCTTTGAAATCTAGATTAGAAGAAAAGAGGTTAAAATCATGAAAAGTAGAAATTTGTTTTGGGGATTATTCTTAATCCTAGGCGCAGCCTTTATTATCATAAGTCAACTAGGAATCTTTGAAGATGTCAGTTTGTTAAAAATAGTCTTTGCTGTTTTATTAACGGGTGTTGCAATTTCTGGCCTCATCCATTTGGAGTTTACCTTGGTTCTGTTTCCAATTGCCATTATCCTTATATTATTTGACCAAGAATTTAATATCACTAAACTGACGCCATGGCCTGTACTGGCAACTGCATTACTTGGAAGCATTGGACTCTCTCTTATTTTCCAACGCCATCATAAGCCCCATCATTATGAGGAATACCTAAAAGATGTCGTTATTAACGATCCCGATAGCAGCGATGTAAGCTGTTCTGCCCATATGGGTTCTACTGTGAAGTATATTAATACAAAAGAGTTTGAAAAAGGAATTGTAGATTGTAGTTTCGGTGCTGCCACCGTATACTTCGACAATGCAGAAATAAAAGATAATTCTGCTGTTTTACAAGTAAACTGCTCCTTTGGTGGAGTTGAACTCTATCTTCCAAAACATTGGCAGATAGAGCAACGTATTGATGTATTCATTGGAGGAGTTGATGAAAAAGGTAGAAAAGACCAAGTAAGCAATGGTCCAACGTTAATCCTGACTGGTCGAATTAAGTTTGCTGGTATTACCATCTATTATGTATAAATAAGAATTGCATTGGTTTCCTTTCCCCTACCCGTTTACGATTCTGTATCTGAAGTCATATTATAACGATTTCAGATACAGAATTGCTTATTTATATTATTTCTCCATCTTGCATACCACCAGACATGTATTTTCCCATATATTATCCCTTGCATTTCCAGTCAGGTTTACCTGCTGAATTGATAGAGCCTCTTAATTAAACTCATATTACTCCCTACTCTTTAACGCAATATTCATAGGAATCTTTCTTACACGTTTGACATGAATATTGTTTATTACAAAATATGAGAGAATGCCCGCTGTAATAACTTCTGCGTATATGTACCACGGCACATAGAATTCAATATATCCTCCCATCTTATCTAAACTGTACTTCATTATCAATTTAACTGTGATGTATTCCAATGGAATACAGAGTAATAACGAGACAACCACAGTGATAGAAGTGGCATTCAAATAAAGCTTCTTTACTTCCTCATAACGATAACCTAGTACTTTCATCAAAGAAATATTAGTAGTGTTTTTATCAATTACCAGTTTGGTCATTATATACATGAGAACTAGATAGATCAAAATAGAAAACATATTAATTATGGTAATGATCCCTTTGAAGGAGGAAGCCATTTGCTCAGCAGAACCTTTTATATCCTCCTTCGTAATAATCTTGGCAATATAACGCTCATCAAAATTAAGCTTCTGATCTGCCAGATACCCATTAAAATACTCCTTACCTTTATCAAGTAACTGATTTAAATCCTGCTGCTTCATAAAAATACACAAAGAACCTTGGTAAGGATAGATTGCTGCCACCTTTAGATCATAAGTTTTATCCATATATTGATCCTTAAAGGTAATGACATCCCCTTCTTTATAACCAGTTTTATTGGCCAAATCACTAGAAAGAACGATTCCATCTTCCATGTCATATAGTGGTAGCTCTTTATAATACTTTGAATTCTCCTTAATACCATTCACAACAACCTCTAAATCTCGATCACCATACTCATACCAGACATCCAGATTCGTGATGATTATAGTCTCTCCTAAAGCAGATGGAACTGGCTCCTTTAGAATATATTCATATTGAGAGACGACTGAGTGATCGGCCTTATCTATATAGTTATTGATTAATGGTAATATTCCAAGACCAAACATTAAAAGTGAGCTGGCAAAGAAAATACCAATAAAAAGGAGTAGATAACTTCCCCTATTTTGAAATATTATGCGAAGACGAAATCTTGTAACAAATTTGAAATTAGGCAGTTTCGTTCCTCTTTTTTGTTCTCTTCTATTTAAATCCCGTCTTAAAAACTTCAAAGGAGAAAGAGATAACATTCGATAGATTACACTATAATTAATTACAATCATCATAACAATTGGCACTATCGTTGTAAGTAAGAATGCATCTAAATTCCATCTCATAATAAATGGGGATAGACAATAGCTGTTATAATATAAGGCCTTAAATGGCACCGTCATAATGGTATAACCAAGTAGGTTACCAACTATTGCGCTTATACCAGTTGCAATTAACGGAAGTGACATATAGTGGCGAATCAGCTCTTGTTTGGTGTATCCATTGGCCCTTAATGTTCCAATAATTGCAGCCTCCTCCTCAATGGTAGACCTAATGGTAATAGCAAATACGAATGCCATAATAACAATTAGCATGTAGATTAATGCTTTAATTGTAGGTATATCACTACCCATATCATTTTTCAAAAAGGATATGGCCTGATTCTCAGAAGCTGGCAAAAACTCTTGTAACCCTGCTATTTCAGACATCTGTCCAGCTATTGTAGATTCTATACTTTGCTTTTTGTCTTGCTTCAACTCTCTGTTATTAAAAAAATAACCATAGTTATATGTTATTTTGTCTTGATTGAAGTTATTAAAACATTCTCTGCTTACAACAGCCACTCCAAAATGTATAGAATCCATAACTAAATCTTTATTACGCCGAAAAAGGGAATTATAATCTGGTAGAGAAATAAGGCCTGAAATTGTCATCTTATGTCCTTCCACCTCAACATTATCTCCTACCTCTAGATTTCTTTGCACAGAAAACAAACGATCTATAGCAATCTCATCAGGTTTCTTTGGAAGTGCTCCCTCATGTACAGAAGCCAGATTAAGTGTATCCCTATTTTCATAAATACGCAAAGTAGCATCTTGATCAAAATCTTTACTGTCTATAAAATACTTTTTTACTATCTTAACATCCAAACTTTCTAACTGCTGTAGAGCCTTAACAGAGACTGCATAGTCAGTTGTAAACGATCCATCTTCTAGCTTTCCATCTTTCTGATTCATATCTAAGGTATATTCCATACTATCTGAAATGGCTAAAAAACCAGAACCAATAGTAATGGTAGCTGTCAACAGTAGAAAGATAGCCAGATATTTGCCAAGATTACTACGAAACTCTCTTGGTAACCGCTTCAATAATGGGTTTTTCATATTATCACCTCCATTACCATTCTATTTCAGCTGCAGGTACCAGTATTTCATTCTCATATTCCTTTACTATCTTTCCATCATGAAGTTTCAGTACTTTATGGGCCATATTTTTTATTGCATCGTTATGTGTAACAATGATAATGGTATTGTGATATTTTTGATTCACTTGCTCAATTAACTCCAGAATCTCTTTTGATGTACTATAATCTAAAGCACCTGTAGGTTCATCACACAAGAGAATCTCTGGATTCTTTACTAATGCACGGCCTATGGCGCATCTTTGCTGTTGTCCACCAGATAGTTGATTTGGAAATTTGTCTTTATGTTCCCAAAGACCCAGTGTCTTAATTAAATCATCAATTGGAAGTGGGTTTCTGCTAAGATACTCCCCTACCTCAATATTTTCTTTTATAGTAAGATTGGGAATTAAATTATAAAACTGAAAGACGAAACCAAGATTATCCCTTCTATAATTAGAAAGCTGAGACTCGCTCATATCAGAGGTACAGCTTTCTCCGATATCAATACACCCCTCATCTGCCTGTTCAATTCCCCCAATGATATTTAATAACGTTGATTTGCCAGAGCCTGAAGGTCCCAGTAGAACACAAATCTTGCCTTCTTCTATCTCACAATCGATTCCCTTTAGAACCTGTACACGGCTGTTTCCTTCTCCATAATACTTTTGAACATTATTGATTCTAAGTTTCATATATAACCTCCTCGTATCTAATAATTTATCCTCAATTCTAAGGATAATATAACATAAAATCAACTCACAACTCCATTTTCTCATGTTATTCTAATACTATGTGACAAAAAAAATGGAGTACCTATAGATACTCCATTTAGTATATTATTACTCTTCTTCCTTGTTACTTTTCTTTTTTAAAATACTATCCTTAAAAAACAAGAATACACCAAATAGTAATACAAAGATTGATATAAACTGGGAAACAGACAAAGGTCCAATAAAATCTCCACGGAAATCATCTCTATAAACCTCAATGATTGATCTACCAATGCTATAAAAAATCAAATAGAGCGCAGCCACTCTTCCTGGTTTTCTATCCTTTTTCGCATAGATAATCAACCCAATGGCAAGGGCAAAATTGCAAAAACTTGATATAAGTTGTGTTGGTACCAATGGTACATCATTATGGGCAAATTGAGAGTTATGGAACGTTATACTAAAGCAGGAATCAGTTTCTCTTCCATAGCAACAACCTGCTAAAAAGCAACCAATTCTTCCAAAGCCTTGAGCAACCGCTACAGATGGCAATACGATATCTGCATATCGGAAGAATTCTAAATGTTTTACTCGGCAGTAGCTATAGCCTGCTAGAATACCAGCAATTATTCCACCATAAACCACAAAGCCTTCTCCGCTTAAAAAGAAGGAAGGATCCTCTACTATTCTTTTAATTTCTACAATACCAAATAATAGTTTTGCCCCAATTAATCCAAAAATTAAGCAGTAAAAAGTCAAATTGTATATATGATCTTTCTCAAGACCTAATTTAGGAGCCCTTTTAACACCTATAAGTAGTGCCACCATAACCCCAACAGCAATCATCAGGCCATAACCGCGAACCGTAAAAGGTCCTATACTAAATAAATCATTCCACATAATATATTCTCCAAGTATACTCTTCCTTTTTATTTAACATTGCCACAGTAAGAATTAAATTTAAAGCATTTTTATACTATCTCTGTTTCAATAACATTATAATACCACAATTAAATTGAAACTGTAAAGTGCTTTCCATTTTTGACAAAATTCGTTTAATTATGTGGCAAAAAGAGCACACATCCCGGCTCCCGTTAGCTATTCATTATACGACAAATCTCCTCATACTATCGCTTAATGCTTTGGCTTTATCATTTAGTTTACTAGCCTGTTCAGCTAGCTGTTCTACCGTCTGAAGCTGCTCACCGATATTATCTGTAACAGTTCTGGTAGATACCGCCACCTCTTCAGATACTGCTGCAATATTAGTAATCGAGGTAGCAATTGTATCTTTTGATTGAATCATATCATTTATATTACTGATTATATCATTTAATATTGCTACCATATCATCAACACACCTGCTGATATCACCAAACACCTGAGTTGTATCAGTTAATACAATAGTTTGGTCCTCTAGAAATCCGTTGGTCTTCTGAGCAGAAGCGGCAGCTTTTCCTGTAATTACACGAATTTGATCCAAAATGTCATAAATCTGATTGCCAGCCTTCATGGAACCATCTGCCAATTTTCTTATTTCCTCTGCAACTACAGCAAATCCTCGTCCCTGCTCTCCTGCTCGAGCTGCTTCAATAGAGGCATTCAGAGACAAAAGATTGGTTTGTTCAGCAATCTCATTTATTGCATCTATAATACCACTAATATCGTTGGACTGGGTTACAACTGCCTTAATATCCTGTACTAGCTCCTTCACCACATCAGTAGTGGCTGATGACTTTTTATTCAACTCAGCTACCGTGGAGCGACCTTTCTCTGTAGATTCCAATGTCATATCTACCGTTTTTGTAATCTTTTTGGTATTACTTTGAACTGTATTCATCTTTTCAGAGAAATCTGCCATCAGATGTGCACATGTTTCTGTATCACCAGCCTGAGAATCCACACCTTCAGCAACTCCTTCCAAGGCTGAAGATACATTTTGCATAATACCAAATATATGCTCGGAAGAACCTGATACTTTTACTGCAGCCTCCCCAACATCAGTACCAAATCCCCTTACATCTAACATCAAATCATGTATGTCTGTTAAAGTCTCTGTTAATGAGTCTGCCAGATACTTCAGTTCATCCTTACGATTGATATCAAAGGTCTGAGTCAAATCGCCATTTGCTACATTATGAAGAGAATCACATATCTTAGTTAAAGTTTTACTAATGCCGGAAGCAATATATGTACCTGTACCTAATGCTAAAATGGCTCCAATCACCACAAAGACGATAGTCAATAAGCGAATGCCTGACATATCTTTTACCAAAGTAGAGATAGGAATCATTGCATTGAGTGTTAAACCTGTCTTACCAAGTGGTGTACTAAAGAAACAATAGTTTTTCCCATCATATGTAACTTCTTTTGTTACAGTTTTTGTATTCTTTCCACTTTCAAGGTTTTTATAGAAATCCTGTCCACTAAATACCTTTTTCCCACCCTCCATCGGTGTGGCAACAATATCATTTTTTTCTCCAATTGATTGTTTAACAAGAATCTCCGTTCCATTTACTCCAACAATACCAATGATACTTCCTTCTCCTAACTTCATTTCTGATAAAGTATCTTGTATATGCTTTTTATTAACATCCATTACTACCACGCCACCTTTATTCTTAAAAGGTTGAATAAATGAAAACGCGTAAGTGCTTGGATCACCATAATAATTTTTATCAATAAATGGATGACTGTCAACCCATGCATTATTAACAGAATCATCCTTAAAGATGGCTGCCTCCTCAGTATCCCAGTACTTCGAGAAATCCACCGTAGCCATTTTCAGACAATCTTCTTCTTTTTTATTATAAGATACCATAGGAGCACCATGTTCACCTATTATATAGTATTCCGATAAATAATTAGTGTTTTTTACATAGGCCCCCATACTATTGTAAACAGACTGATATACCTCATTGGCAGTGCTATCTGTTTCCTTTTTTTGCCATAAAAATTTATAAAACTTTGTTACATTTGGATCTATAGATAAACTAATTGCTTTATTCTGTACGTCTGTACATATAGTATTAAGATAATTCTGTGTAGCTGTCAGTGTACTGGATGCACTTGTTTTATACTTATCTACTACTGCATCCGAAGCCATCTCATAAGAAGCAATTCCTAAGACTACAATCAATACTACCGGTACACAGTATCCTAACATAATAGAAGTTTTTATCTTCCTATATTTCTTACTATTTGCATTAACGATTTTATTCTTTTTTAAATGACGCCTTTCATTCTCTCTCCTACCCTTTTTCTTTACTCTTTTAACTTTCTTCTCCTTTTCCTCTTGTTTGTTCATTATCGCCAAGTCATTCTCTAAGCCATTTTCGTTCTTATTACTTCTCCTCTTCATAGTAGTGCCCTCCTATTTTCATAAAAGACATCGTAAAACTGTATGTTTACAGTTTTACTATTATTTTACTATTTTCTTTTATATTTGTAAATATATTTACCTATAAAGTATGGTAGAAAACTACTGATATTATCTATAATTGTAATTAATTCTTAAATTATATCATTGTAAAACTTTTATACATTTTAGAATCATTTTCGAGAAAATAAAAAAGGTCTGTTTGCAAAAGAAGTATTCCTTTTGCAAACAGAGCCTTTTCAATTATTAGTTCATCTGTTTTTCTTTGTAATGATGGGCCTGTTCTAACATCATATCTTTTACTTTCATTAAACGAATCTGAGTAGAACGCTCATTTTCATCCAGTTTCATTATAATATATTTAATCTTTTGTTCCATATCTGGAATCATAACATGCTCTAAAGCATTCACACGCCGTCTAGTTTTTTCAATCTCTGTCGCCATAAGCTGACAAGATTTCTCTACCTCTGCTAGATGAAGCATATCCGGCAGAATATCTGCCAAGGATTTGACCGCATCATCAAGATCGCTGGAAGTATATGCAAAACCATAGCAGTAGATGTCGTTAGGGTCTGCTGTTCTGGTGGTAACATCAAATACTGGAATCTCAACGCTCATAACATTTTTTGAAGATACCTCTAGATTTACTTCTTGACGTGGAGCCATCAAAGCCACATTAAGAACCTCTTCCTCCATACTTGCCTTTGCCATAACCAGATTTTTGTTAGCATCCTCAATGCCCTTCTCGATTTTCTCTCGAAGAACCTTATTTTCCCGAATCAACTCTAGAAACTGACGCATCAGTTCATCCCGTTTATCCTTTAAAAGCTTATGTCCACGCCTTGCCGTTATTAGCTTCTTTTTCAGCCTGGTAAGCTCCATTCTGGTGGGATTTACCTGCGCTCCTGCCATATTAATCCGCCTCCTTTCCTACACTTGAGAATTATTTAGCGGGATGATAATAGGTATCTAAGAACTCATCCTTAATACGCTTTAATTCTGCACGTGGAAGAATGCCAAGAAGGTCCCAGCCAATCTGCAAGGTCTCTTCAATGCTACGATTGGTTTCAAATCCCTGAGATACATATTCTTTCTCAAAGCGCTCTGCAAACTGCGCATATAATTTATCAATGTCCGTAAGAGCTGCCTCTCCTAATACCACCATCAGTTCTTTTGCTTCTTTACCACGAGCATACGCGGCAAATAACTGATTCATAGTATTGGCATGATCTGCACGGGTTTTTCCTTCTCCGATACCCTTATCCTTCAGACGAGATAAGCTTGGCAATACGTCAATTGGAGGCATAACTCCCTGACGATGCAGTTCACGGCTAAGAATAATCTGACCTTCTGTAATATAACCGGTCAAGTCAGGAATTGGGTGAGTTTTGTCATCCTCTGGCATTGTCAAAATAGGAATCATCGTAATACTACCCTTTTTCCCTTTCTGACGTCCGGCTCTCTCATATAGGGAAGCTAAGTCAGTATACATGTAACCAGGATATCCTCGACGCCCCGGTACTTCTTTACGTGCTGCAGAAACTTCACGAAGAGAGTCTGCGTAGTTGGTAATATCTGTTAAAATTACAAGAACATGCATATTCTTCTCAAAAGCCAGATACTCAGCAGCAGTAAGCGCCATACGAGGCGTTGCAATACGCTCTACTGCAGGATCGTTAGCCAGATTAATAAACATAACGGAACGGTCTATTGCTCCAGTCTCACGGAAGCTTTCCGTAAAGAAATTAGCTTCCTCAAAGGTAATACCCATAGCTGCAAAAACTACGGCAAATGGTTCATTGGTTCCACGTACCTTTGCCTGACGAGCAATCTGTGCTGCAAGTTCTGCATGAGGAAGTCCACTGGCAGAAAAGATAGGTAACTTCTGTCCACGAACCAGAGTATTTAACCCATCGATAGCAGATACTCCTGTCTGGATAAACTCCTGAGGGTAATTTCTGGCTGCTGGATTCATTGGAAGTCCATTAACATCCATCCTCTTTTCTGGAAGGATCTCGGGACCATCGTCAATAGGGCGTCCTAGGCCATCAAATACACGACTGAGCATATCCTCTGATACACCA
This sequence comes from Bacillota bacterium, assembly GCA_023411225.1. Taxonomy (GTDB): domain Bacteria; phylum Bacillota; class Clostridia; order Lachnospirales; family Lachnospiraceae; genus KM106-2. The sequence goes on along the minus strand of JAEYPA010000153.1, from coordinate 4,701 downwards.
AGTTCCATGGTCCTGCCAAGAAAACGTACTTTGCTTTCCGCCAGGTTGATACCAGTAGAGCTTTCAAACAACTGTACTAAGGCATTGCTACCATCTATCTCAAGCACCTTGCAACGACGTTTTTCTCCGCTTGCTAACTCAATCTCTCCTAACTCATTGTAGCAAACCTGGTCTACTCCTTTGACTAACATTAGAGGACCAGCTACTTCCTGAATCGTTCTATATTCCTTTGGCATAACTTAGTCCTCCTCTCCCTTTAGTTCTTCTATTTCTCGATGTATCTCGTCCACTATCGTACCATACTCCTTAGATAGATTCTCTTCTGATGTATATTTGTAACGGCCTATTTGTTCTCTGACAGGAAGAACTGCTATTTTATCAATGGATACACCCGCTTTAAGCCCTGCTAAGGAAACATCATAATACTCCAACACTAACTTCATCATATAGAATTGCTTCTGTAAGGAGGAATAGGTATCCACCTCATGAAATGCATCCTGATGGAGGAAATCCTCTCGAATGGAACGAGCAGCTTCTAACTTCAGACGATCTGGAGCAGAAAGAGCATCCATACCAACTAACTGCACAATTTCTTGAAGGCCTGCTTCGTCACTGAGCATTGCCATAATCCGTCCACGACATCCGGTCCAATCACCATCAGCCGCTTGATTAAACCACTTCGACATATTATTTACATATAAAGAGTAACTGGTTAACCAGTTAATTGCTGGGAAATGTCGTTTATATGCAAGTCCCGAGTCAAGACCCCAAAATACCTTTACAATACGAAGGGTTGCCTGAGATACCGGTTCTGAGATGTCACCTCCTGGAGGAGATACCGCGCCAATTACTGAGAGGGCGCCTTCTCTATCCTCTGAACCCATACTAATTACCCGGCCAGCTCGCTCATAAAACTGAGCTAGACGGCTTCCCAAATATGCTGGATAACCTTCTTCGCCAGGCATTTCCTCTAGACGTCCACTCATTTCACGTAAGGCCTCTGCCCAACGAGAGGTAGAGTCAGCCATCAATGCAACTGAATAGCCCATATCTCTAAAATACTCTGCAATAGTAATTCCTACGTAGATAGATGCTTCTCTGGCTGCAACCGGCATATCAGAGGTATTGGCAATCAATACAGTTCTTTCCATCAGAGAATGACCTGTCTTAGGATCCTTAAGCTCTGGAAATTCATTCAGAACGTCTGTCATCTCATTACCACGTTCACCACAGCCTATGTATACAACAATATCCGCTTCTGCCCATTTAGCCAGCTGATGCTGTACAACTGTCTTACCGCTACCAAAAGGCCCTGGAACAGCAGCAACACCACCCTTTGCAATTGGAAATAGGGCATCGATAACTCTTTGTCCGGTAATCAGAGGCATGTCTGGTGGAAGCTTTTTCTTATATGGTCTTCCGATACGAACCGGCCACTTCTGTAACATTGTTATATCCTGGCTGGTTCCGTCTTCCTTCTCTAAAACAGCTACCGTATCTGTTAAGGTATAATCACCTTCTGTAATGGATTTTAGTACACCTTCCATTCCATTGGGAATCATTATTTTATGGGTTACAATCTTGGTTTCCTTTACGATACCAATAATGTCTCCACCCTTTACTTTAGTGCCAACTACTACTGTAGGCTCAAAATGCCATACTGTATCTCTTTTTAAGGCTGGTATCTCCACTCCTCTGGTCAGGTTATTACCCGTCTGGTTCATAATTTCTACCAAAGGTCTTTGAATACCATCAAAAATACTACCCATAAGTCCAGGCCCTAACTCTACTGAAAGTGGAGCTCCGGTAGATTCTACCGGTTCCCCAGGGCCTAAGCCTGAGGTTTCTTCGTATACCTGAACAGATGCCTGATCCCCATGAATCTCAATAATCTCACCAATTAGTCGTTGAGAGCTTACACGTACCACATCAAACATATTGGCGTCACGCATTCCCTCTGCAATGACCAAAGGACCGGCAACTTTCTTTATTGTCCCTATACTCAAATTATTCACCTGCTTCTTCATTGATTTGTAATCTGTCCCTATATCCTTTAGGACATAAAGATAATGTCTGAGCCAACTGCCTGCTCAACCAATTTTTTCAATTCTGCTACTCCAACTCCAGTATTACCAGATACTCCAGGAATTGGAATGATGGCAGGAAGCTGCCTGTTCTTAAATCTACTGATTTCATCAGAAAGAGTGACCTGCAGAGCCTCAGTTATATAAATAACCCCGTAGTCTCCTTCTGCTAACCTTCTTAGGAGCTTGGCTGCCTCCTCTTGATTTAAGGAATCTGTAGGAAATGTATCCAGTCCCAGTGCTGCCAGGCCGTAAATACTATCCCGATTCCCTAACACTGCTATTCTATACATACATTTTCCTCAATCTTTCCCGAATTGCATCTTCCGGAAGGTCATTTTGCTTACCGGAAAGTAGAATTCGTACACATTTTATCTCATTTTCCCGTGCCAGTACGTAAGCTGCTAAAGGCTCTATGGTAAATGGATTATATCTTTGTGGCCGTATGTATTCCATCATCTTATCATCACACCATTTTTCAAAAGCGGATGGGGATGTCTTAATAGCTTCAATGGCATCGGCATACACGGTAGACTCCAAGTAATCATAGATTGCTTCCATTCCTTCTAAAGTAGCTTTACTTAAGCTATCAATATTAAGAGTATCACAGGACACCAAAGCTCTCTTTAAAAACTGAGCTGACTTACCAGTCTTACAAGAACGTATGGCAATATTAATATCTGCTGCTACCACCTTTAGTCTGGCGTAGCCCATAAATAGTTGATTTTTGGATTTCATCCCAGCTTCATAGGTCATCTCCAAGGAAGCCTTGTCAAGAATCACATCGCACAGCTGACTATCATTTGACTTTAGCTGTATCTCATAAGCCTCCTGTCCACATTGTCTCATGTGTTCAGGAAGTCTGTTAAACTCATTCGCTTTTACAGCGTCATAGATCTTTTCCGGATCCATTGTGCCGTTCGATTTATATATATTAGGCGCTTCTCCATGGGTACACACCTGCTTAATAGCTGCCTTCAGGTTATGAAAATCGTTTTCATACAGAAATACATGAAAGACAGAAAGATCCTCTACAAGCTCCCTCATCAGAGCCCAAGTTTTCTCCCTTTCTGCAGTAAGGAATTCCTCTGGCAACTTTCCTTCACAATCCCAGCCTTTATCAGACAAAAGTCTAAGGCAGTCTTCATAGGTTTTGGCAGATAGTAGCTGCTCCATAAGTCCAGAGCTAAGTAGGGACATTTCTTTGGAGCGGATTCGCGCCACAGCATAAATATACTGGTTGTCCGCCATACTATCTCTCCATTTCTGCGCCTGAATTAGTAAATATCAATGCGCTAATCTTGTCCTGCAGTACCTCCTTGGATACAGCAAACAATGCTTCCAAGGAACAATTCTCTTCGATATCTCCATAAACAAGGATGAAACCTCCATCGATCTTATCACTTTCTCCTGAAAGTATCATAGACCTATTATTAAGCTCCTGCAAAAAGTTCTCAGGTGCTCTCTCCCTATCTCTTTTTGATAGAAGAATACTGCATTTTCCATCCTTTGCATAACGGTCTATCATTTTTAATAGAAGTTCAAAGTATTCATTTTCCGGTAGGTTCAGAATAGATTCTTTGGCCTTCTCCATAATTCGCCTAATCATCTGTTGTTTTTCCTTCAACAGGATTTTCCTTTTTTGAAGGGCGGCTGCTGCCTCTCCACGGCTTAGCAAAAGCTCTACCTGAGTGTCAGTCTGGGCAAGAAATGCTGTCTTAAAGGCCTCTCTATCCTGTAAGCCTTCTGCAAGGATTCCTTCCACTTCTTCTTTGGTCTTAGCAATTGCCTGTTCAGATGATATCCTAGCTTCCTCCCGGATTTGTTCTATTATTTTATCCAGTCCAGTCATAGATTTCTTCTCCTAACTGTTCTCTATATTATTTAATACCTGTAACTGCCAACATGGAAACGAGTAATGCCAAAATGGCATAGGTTTCAACCATAGCTGGTAAAATCATAGCCTTACCAAACTGATCCGGTTTTTTAGCAACCATGGCAATACTTGCTACAGAAGTCTTTGCCTGATGAATCGCTGAGAAAAATCCTACTACAGCCATTGGCATACAAGCCAAGAAATATTGAAAGCCTTGTGCCAACGTAATATCTACGCTGCCACCGCCAATTATTCCAATCTGGGATAATGCGATAAATGCAATAAGAAGACCATAGATTCCCTGTGTACCAGGAAGTAACTGTAAAATAAGAACTTTTGAAAATAAGGAAGGATCATCAGTCAATACTCCTGCTGCTGCTTGTCCACCCATACCTACACCTTTTGCAGAACCCCATCCTGCAAATAATGCTGCGCTAACTGCTCCTAATACTGCTAATACAATACCAAATTGATCCATTATTCTTTCTCCTTTATCTTGTAATATTTTGTTTTTGTTGAAAATGGCCGGAACAAACGTCCACCACCATCATAAAACTTTCCAAAGAACTCTACGTACTGTAAACGGTTCGTATGTACATAGGCACCTAAAATATTAATCAGGAAGTTAAGCACATGACCTAATAAAAAGATAATCATAAACAAAATGATCCTGACTACCACATTATCAGACATAGTACCCATCGCATTGACAACAGACGCAATTACTCCAGTCGCCAACCC
>JAEYPA010000130.1 GCA_023411225.1 Bacillota bacterium | reverse complement strand
AGTCTATCTAACTCCCAGCCTAACATTTCTGCCCCTTGCTTGATAACCTCCCGGGAACATCCAGCTGCAAATTTTTTGTCTTTAAATTTCTTCTTTAAGCTGGATAATTCCATGTCCATAACGCTCTTAGAAGGACGCATTCTTGCTGCTGCGCCGATTAGCCCTGTTAATTCATCTGTGGCAAACAAGATTTTCTCCATTTCCAGCTCTGGCTTCGGCTGTGGTTCTTCACACAATCCATAACCATGACTAGTGACCGCATGAATCAGATTTGTATCCAATTGATTCGCCTCCATAATTTCCCTTGTCTTCGTACAATGCTCATCTGGATACCTTTCAAAATCAAGGTCATGAAGTAGTCCTACAATGCCCCAGAACTCTACTTCGTTAGCATACTGTAATTTCTCAGCAAAGTATCTCATGACACCTTCCACTGTAAGTGCATGCAATAGATGAAAAGGCTCCTTATTGTATTGGATTAATAAAGCCCATGCTTCTTCCCGACTCATCTTTTAATTTCCTCCTAATTTTTATAACCGATTACATTTTTTCAGGTGCGCCAAATCCCAGCACGTCAATACATGCTTCCAGTATATCCCGGCATAACAATAGCAACGCAATGAAACCAGCCTTCTTTGTCTCCTCTTCTTCTGTCAGAATCTTTGTTTCATGATAAAAATGATTAAAGGCATTCGCAAGATCATAAATATAAGCACATATTTTATGTGGCGCGATCTCTTCAAAAGCGCTTTCCATAGCCGCATTGAATTGTGTAAGTACCAGCATCAGTTCTTTTTCAGAATCACTTACCGCATCTTGAATCACTACTTTTTCCAGATTCCCTCCCTGCTCCGCATATTTATTCAGAATCGATTTAATACGAACGATAGTATATAAAATATAAGGACCCGTGTCACCTTCAAAAGAAGTAAATCTCTCAATATCAAATACATAATCTTTGGCAGCCTGATTTGACAAATCACCATACTTGACTGCTGCCAGTGCGACTGTTCTTGCAATTTCTCTTGCTTCTCCCTCTTCCATGGAACGGTTGTCCATGATCTTTTGATACATTTCACTATTAATATCCTCTAAAAGATGCTCCAAGCGCATGACACCGCCTTGTCTTGTCTTAAAAGGCTTTCCATCCTTTCCATTCATCGTACCAAATCCTAGAAAGGTTAACTTTGTTTCTGGTTTTACTAATTTTGTTTTTCGTGCACAACGAAATACCTGTTCAAAATAAAGATCCTGTCTCTTATCGACCACATAGATAATATGATCTGGTTGAATCTCTTGCATACGCTCCATTATAGTAGCCAAATCCGTCGTATTATATAGAGATGCCCCGTCTGATTTTAAGATCATACAAGGAGGAATTTCTTTCGTATCCGTTTCTTCCTTTACATCCACTACTAAGGCACCTTCACTTTCATATGCATAGCCTTCTTCTTTCATATAAGACACCATACCTGGAATTGCTTCCTGTACATCGGACTCCCCTTTCCAAAGGTCAAATTCTACATGCAGATTCGCATAATTTTTCTTTAAATCCTTGACTGATACCTGCATAATATGATTCCATAATGCCCGGTATCCTCTGACGCCTGACTGTAATTTAAAAGTCGCATCCATAGCCGCCTCTTTATAGATATCATCTTCTTTTGACTTTTTACTGGCTACCGGATATATCTCCTCCAGTTCTGTTATGGTAAATGGTGCTTCTTCCGGGTATTCCCCAGTATAAGTTTCTTCAAAATAAATCAGCTCCGGTTGTCTTTCCCTTAATTCAGTCATGATTAGACCCATCTGAAGCCCCCAGTCTCCTAGATGGATATCGCCTACTACCTCATGTCCCATAAATCTGCTGATTCTCTTAACGCTTTCACCAATAACGGCTGAGCGTAAATGCCCTACATGCAATGGCTTTGCCACATTTGGTCCGCCATAATCAATCACTATTTTCTGAGGATTCTCTGTTTTCATTACACCAAATACAGCATCACTCACCATACCCCTCAGATATTCAGTCAGGAACTTTTTCTTAACGCTTAAATTCAGAAATCCTGGTGCAACTGCTTCTGCTTTTTCAAAAATTTTACTATCTGTTAATTTTTCAGCCACCTCATTGGCAATCACAAGTGGTGCTTTTTTATATTTTTTTGCACCTGCCATCGCTCCATTACATTGATATTCGCATAAATCAGGTCGATTTGATAACGCTACCTTTCCTAATTCTTTCTCATATCCTGCTGTTTCGAATGCAACCATCATCTCTTCTGATATCATTTCCAATACTTTTTTCATATATCTCCTATCTGGTTCCTTTCAAGCTTTCCCTTTGTATTTTTTCCTGCTCTCTTTGCATTTTTGAAAAAATACATCCGCAGTAATCTTGTCTATATAGATCATATTCCCTAGATAATTCAAGAGAACGCTTATACCCATTTTTCTTTTTAAAATCAGATGGCAAATATAGCGAACAAGCTCGCATTGGAAGAATGCTTTGGCATTCTTCTGACGCTAACATCTCTGCCATTTGCTGACCAATCTGATTGATCAATTCTGCATTTTTTAACGGACTGATTGTTAATGTTGTCGTAAAAAAATCATAACCTCTCTTATTTGCTTCCCTTACGGTTTCTGCCAGCCTT
>JAEYPA010000119.1 GCA_023411225.1 Bacillota bacterium | reverse complement strand
AGCGGCTACTATGATTTAGCCATTGCCTATCAGTCAGTGTACGTCAACTATTGAACGCGCCGTGTACCGAACGGTACGCACGGTGTGGTGAGAGGACGGGAGTTAGTCACTCCCTCCTACTCGATTGCTATTATATCAAAACCCCTCAGGTCAGGATGCATACTATCATAAACGAAAGTTCCGGTGGAATCTCAGGTGGATCGGCAGGAGAAGTGTATTCCATCGAAAATCAGAATTACGAGGGGTGTGGATACTGGATGATTGTAAGGCAATCTGTAGGGTGCCCCATAGCGTATATCGAAAAATATGTCCGACTTTTACAAGGATACTTCTCATACATAGGCTATAATGTCATAGGAGGTGGTTTTATGAAGTACGGAGGAACTCTTATGGCAGTTAAAGATGCAGCTGCTTCAAAAGAGTTTTATGAAAGAGTACTTGAACAAAAAGTAGTTTTTGATAGGGGTGAACATGTAACCTTTGAAGCTGGAGTTTCTATCCAGCAGAACTATGCAGGGTTAATTGGATTAGAGGAAACAGATATCATACATAAGACCAATAATTTTAAATTATATTTTGAAGTAACAGATTTGGACAGTTGGAACGATCGTCTTCAAGGCATAAAAGACGTAACCTTTTTGCATGGGATAAAGGAATATCCTTGGGCCCAACGAAGCATTCGGATCTACGATCCAGACATGCACATCATTGAAATTGCGGAAAGTATGGAGAGTGTGATTAAGCGTTTTGCAAAGCAGGGGTTAGCAATCGAGTAGAAGTTACTTGATTGCCGGGCCTAAAAATAATTTCTGTAATCGTATCCTATTGAAAGGCCTTCTTGGGACATCTAAGAACTGATTTTGTATTCTACAGAAAACGAGCGAATTGGAAGCCTACACTAGTTCAGTATATGATATTGACATTAAATAGAAATAAATAGATAATTATAGTAGTAAATTCTAATGTATAAATACATGTGATTTAAGCACCTATTATACATTACTAGGGAGGAGTAATATGCGAAAACAACATGTTTTATTTATATCAATGGCTATCACAATTCTAATCTGTCTCTTTCTGGCATCTTTTGTAGGAAGTGATACAGGGATGAAAGAGAAGAATTATGAGTTGATGAATGCAACAGGAGTATTGGAATTCGGTAATGAAACCGTGCAGGTGTCACAACATCAAGGAAAAAGAGTGGCAATGGGTAAGGAAATCAGTGGGGAAGTGGGAAAATATTCTGGTGCAATGGGTGATTATCCAACCACGAATATTACCAACGTTACAAATTGGACAGAGCTAGAGTCGTCACACCCATATGGGGCAAATACCGATCATATGTGGGTATATAAGCAAGAGGGTGCTGTGGCTTTGAGCATTACATTTAGCGCAGAGTCTGCGGTATATTCATCTTCAGCTAACTATATTGAAGTCTTGGATGGACAGGATCATCCCTCAATAAAATGTTTTGATAATTCAATGGCTGGGCGAACGGTTAAGGTATGGGGGGATACGATAAAGATTCATTTGGTTACAGATGGGAATATCCAGAACGATACATCACATTATGGATTTAAGGTGACTGACTGTACCATACCTACAGAACTTGAAAAGTATGAGATAGAGTATGAGGCATTGCCAACTTCCCTTTATGTAGGAGATACACAGAAAGTAGAATTAAGTCTGGTAAGAACATATCTGGTAGATGGGCAACCAATAAAAGAAAAAGTGGAGGACGTAAGATTTGTTTGGGATGGGAATACGGCATGTCCGGGGATAGACGCTAACATTGATAATACAACGTGTACCATACGTGCTGTTAAAGCTGGTTATGGAGCAGGATTTATAAGAGCCTATCTAGGAAACAATCAAGTAGATGAAGAGACTAGTTCATACGTACTTATTAATGTAAAGCCACTTATAGAAGATAGATCGTATATGTCTATGTTTAAGCAATCCATATATGTAAATCAAATATCGCAGAAAAACGTAGAGGATATTTATGTCAGACAAGTTGAGAAAGATGCAACCATTACCAATGTTACCAGTAGTGATGATTCTATCATAAAAGCAGTAGAACATCAGGGTTCACAATTTAGTGTAGAGGGGCTTAAGGAGGGAACAGCAAGTATCACAGTATCCTACACGGTTCAGGATGGAGATAACGTAATTAACAGTAGCTCTACCTACGCTTTTGAATGTAAGGAGTGCGAATATAAATGTGAACCTAGAGATACTGGAACCCCTAGGGAGACGTTATTACAATCACAAACCAACCAGGTATTCTTTGATGTTCATAAGTTTTATTATAATGAAGAACATACGTTATGTAGTGAGAATATAACGAATTATTCGGTAGATGCCAAACCTGTGAATGGAAGTGATAATTATGTATCTACAACAGTATCCAATAATATGGTAACGCTGACTGCCATAAATGTAGGTACTGGATCTGTAAGGCTTACCGTATATGTAAATGATAAAGAGATATATGCTACTAATTATGAGTTTAAAGTAATTCCAGAGACTTTTGGACTGGAGTATGAAGGACCATCGAAATTATATGCCGGTGATACTGTAGCAGGACCGGTGTATTATCGTAGGTACGGTAGTAGTGATGGAGTACATAAGGAAATAGTAGAGGATGCAAAGATCACCTGTGTCGCCAATGATGGAATCACCTACAATGAGGATGGGACTCTGACAGCCAAAGAGAATGGGAATTCTAGGTATACGGTAAGATTCGAATGTAATGGTATGATAAAGGATTTCTATTTTACGATTATGCCATTAGTTAGAGATGAATTTAACTTAAGTTATAAAAGCATTCTTGTAAATCAGAAACTAAAAAATGTTTTTAATAAGATATATGTCAGGGATAAAGAAGTGAATGCAACCATTACCAGTGTAAGCAGTAGTGATTCTGAGATCATCTCTGTCATTGGGGAGAACAACTATTTTACTATTAAGGGAGAAAAAGAAGGAAATGCAGATGTTGTAATAAATTATTCTGTCTACGATGGCAACCGTGAGATAAAAGGAAGTCGGACAATTTCTTTTACCTGTTATGAGTGTATTTATTCCTATCGTGGTAATTCTTCAGATATTGATCTAAATAAATTATTGCGTAATCAAACCATTGATATTACGGTTACCGTGAATAAGACTTATTTTGATGAGTATAACAGATCTCATAATGATGCCTATAAGGATTTTACAATAGTGCCACAGCTATCTAATGGAAGTGATTCCTTGGTGTCTACTAAGGTTACAGACAATAAGCTTTCTGTAACAGCAAGGGCCATAGGTTCCGGTAAGCTTACAATTGTTATTAAAGTAAAGGATAAAGAGGTTGGTAAAATGTCTGACGTAATTAACATCGTTTCAGAGTATTACCAATTAGAGTATCATGGTCCAGCTGCGTTATATCCCTATCAGGTAACCGAAGGCCCTGCCTTATATCATTATTATACAGATGGTGAGATTGTCAAAAAAGATAAGGTGGAAGATGCAATCATAAACTGTACTTCTACACCTGGGGCTATTTATAATACAGAAGGGACATTGACAGCGGGAAAGGATCAAACATATATTTATTTGGACGCTACTTGTAGTTATAAGAATTCATCTTATAATCTGTCGAAGGGAATCAGCATAAGGATACCTGAGATAATCGGAGATGGAAATATATTTGTGGATGATACCTTGACATTACAGCTTCAATCAAATGTTGTGATAAATAAGGAATATACCCTTACCTGGCGGGTGCAAAGTTATGCTCCAAATGCCGAGGGAGAGTATGTACCTACAACGGAGACCTTTGCTACCATTACAACGAATGCCGATGGAACAGCTACCATTGCTGGGATAAAAGAAGGGGCTATTACGGTAACAGCAACCTACAAGAAAGGCAATCAAGTACTTTGGACTAGTGAAAATGAAAAGTTTGCAGTAAATCAACCATGGAGAGGAATTAGGCTGCCTAAAGAATTGCAAATATATGCAAATCGTACTAGTACCTTGGATGGATGGGATTATAGTAGAAATAATAACCACTATAAAACAGAGGTTACAGAGATTACAAGTAGTAATCCTTCTATGGTTGAAGTGTTAGGTTATCAGTACTACAATAATGATTTTACAATTGATCTCAAAGGTAAGACAAAAGGCATGGCAGATATTACAGTAAAATACACCTATTGGGATGATCAAGGAAATGCAAAACAAGGAGAAGAAACCACAAAGGTAACAGTAAGTACAAGTAGTTTTACCTATAATATTAAATCAACCTATGATTACACAGTCCCAGGCGGTCAGATACCGATGTCAGTTGATGTAAATCAGATTTCATATGATGAAAAGGGAGTATACCATAGCAAGCTCCTCGGCGCCAACGAATATCAGGTACAATATAAAATCAGTAATTCTAGTATAGCAACTATAGATGCTGATAATAATCTGGTATTTAACAAGACTGCAGTTTCTGGAGATATAGTAAAAGTTTATCCAATTATAACGGTAGAGGGTGCGATGGTTGAAAACAATGACTATTATGAAGTGTTTAGAGTCGAATCCAAATTCTATCAGATACAGGGAGATACGAATAAGGTGCTTGTGATAAAAGAAGGTGAGACAAAGACACTTTCTCCAGCACTTTATGAATATAGCGTCGCAAGTCCTGCAGGTGCCCTGGTAAATGGCGCTGATTATCTATGGTATGATGGGAAAAGTTCGGGTGGCCATCTTTCTGAGTATAGCAACGACATCGTATCGGCAAAAGGTATGGTAATAACGGGGACAAGTGTAGGGCATTGTAGCCCTACCATATCAGCTTCCTATCAGGATGAACAAGGAGTAACACGGTATATTGACAAGCAGATAGAGGTTATGGTTGTGCCTAATACTGCAGCTACCTTAACCTTAGATACACCGGTTACAGTTACAGCCCCAGGACAATATTATAAATTATTGTCGGACACAAAGGAAACGTATTGTCTTACATCTAATAGTGAGGATCCCAAGATTATCATATACGATGAGGCTTGGAATGTAATCAAGACGTATAACATTAATTCCTCCGATTATTCAACATCTTTTTCGGTGCACTTTGAACTGGAAGGCGGAAAGACCTATTACATATTTGCTGATTCTACCTATGAAGATTCGTCCAATAATAGCTGGCCTAACTACACAATGACTTATAAGAAAGAACCTCAGTTAAAACAGATAACAGATTGTACGATTGCATATACTAACGCTCCATTAGTATATAATGGGAAACAGCAGCTGCCAACAATTAAGGTATTAGATGGCAATAAGGTGCTTCAAGAGGGCGTTGATTATACTGTTCTCCCAGCATTTTATATGGTGGAAGCAGGTATGAAAAGCTTAAGAATACTTGGATTAGGTGAGTATGGAGGTAGTGCTAATAGAGTCTATACCATTGCAGCATCCGCAATCACGGATGCCAATGTACAACTTTCAACAGATACATTTACCTACAATGGACAAAAACAGGAACCTGGGATTGTTGTGACTCAAGGGGATGTTACCTTGGAAGAAGGTAAGGACTATATAGTGCAGCGCTACGGAGAGGCTAGTAACAGCGGTATTAATAAGATCTTGGTAAAGGGGATTAGGAACTACTCCTCTTCTGTGATAAAGACTTATACCATTAACAAGTTGGATCTGTCTTCTGCCACTATTTCTGATATTGCACCGCGGGGGTACATAGGCAAAGCCATCACCCCAACGCCAGAGGTGAAACTAAATGTTCAGGGAACGGATGTAACCCTTGTGAAAGGATTAGATTATGCATTATCTTACGAGAATAATGTAAAAACAGGAACGGCAACCATCACTATCAAAGGTGTGGGTAATTATTCTGGAACGATTATCAAAGAATTTACAATCTATCAGCCAGATTTGTCATTAGCAACGGTTACAGGTATTAGTGCAGTAGATTATATAGCCTCCCACCATACCCCGATACCGAAGGTAAAACTTAATATCAACGGATCAGAGGCCATGTTAGTACTTGGAACAGATTACACAGCTACCTATCAACGTAATGAGAAAGCAGGAACCGCCACTGTCACCATTACCGGAATTAACAATTACATAGGAACCATTACGAAAACTTTTGTCATTACACCGGTGAATATTTCTTCTGCAAACATTACAAAGATGACCATTTCTTATACAGGAAGAGCTCTTACCCCTACCCCAGTGGTTAAAGTAAAAGTCAATGGTGCACTTGTGACCTTACAAAACGGCATTGATTACACTGTTACCTATACGAATAATGTGAATACTGGTACTGCAGGTATGGTGATTACCGGAAAAGGATACTGTTCAGGACAGTGTAGAACAAGCTTTGCCATAACAGCAAGTAACCAGGCTTTTACGGTGGCACCGATTGTGAGACAAGCGTATATCGGTAAGAGCATTACCCCAAAGGTTAAGGTAAAAGTAGGATCTGTTACTCTTAAAGAGAATAGGGATTATAAAGTAAGCTATAAAAATAACAAGCTGTTAGGAACAGCCACAATCACGGTAACTGGAATCAGAAACTATAGAGCGACCAGGAAAATAAACTTTAGCATCTACCTAAAGACAGGAACCATTATTACCAGTGGAAACTATAGTTACAAAGTGACCAGTGTAAAAGGGAAGTTAGCCAAGGTGACACTGCTAAAGATGAGAAAGCAAATGAAAAGTGTCAAGGTGGTGGATTCCTTTAAATTGGGTGCGATAACTTGTGATGTGACAGCGATCGCAAGTAAAGCCTTTGCAGGTGTAAAGAAGATGCAGAACCTTACCCTTGGAAGAAATGTAACAACCATAGGAAACCAGGCATTTAGTAAATGTACCAATCTAAAGCGCATCTATATCAATGGAAAGAACTTGAGAACCATAGGTAAAAATTCATTTTATGGGATTAATCGCAAGACGATTATTCGTGTACCAAAGGAGAAATTAAAGAAATATAAAGCCCTGTTTAAGGGAAAAGGACAAAGTAAATCTGTAGTCATTAAAGAATAAAGTATGAAAAAAGAGTGTAAACCGGTGGAGAAGGATGCCGGTTTACACTCTTTTTTCCACTAGTAATGGATTCGTCACATTAAAGAACAATCTTCAGTAGGATGGTAATGCATGCAATAAAATATATACATTTCTTCCAAAATTTATTTGACAAAGTGGAAAATCGTGCTATAATATAATTGTAAATGATAATCAATATCAAAATGAACATACTAATAAACCGATACTATAAGAAATCAGATGTTTATAAGTACTAATAGGAAGAAAAGGAGTGGATCATATGAGTAATATAGATAGAATGAATGTTATTATTGAAACTTTACGTAAAGCAGGGCTACGCATTACTTCACAACGCAGGCTCTTAATTAGTATAATCCTACAGAATGAATGTTCCAGCACAAAGGAGATCTACTATGAAGCCATTAAGAGGGATCCCAATGTAGGAATTGCAACAGTATACAGAATGATAAAGACGTTAGAGGACTATGAGCTGATTAATCGAAAGAATATTTATGACATTTCCTACGAAAACTTAAAGCTTAGCAGAGCAAATCAAATTGTGTTTGTAAAAAATAATAAACAGCAGGTAATTGCATTAGATAAAGAAGAGTGGTATAAGCAAATGGAAAAACGTTTGAGAGAGCTTGGTGTGACAGATAGAAATAGTAGCTTTACTGTTGTAATTAAAGAACATGAGCAAAATAGTTTGAAAAATAAAAAAGTGGGAATAATATAGTGATGCAAGAACCATTTACCAGAAGAAATCAGTCTTATTATGGAGGCCTTTAAAGAAGAAATCTCTTGACAACATAAGAAAATCTTCGTATAATAAACAAGTGCGCAATTTTTATGCACTGTTAACTATGCCTTATAATAAGGCTGATTCGCTGATAATTACAGCAACCACAGAATTCACACAGGAGGTGAAAATTAATGCCAACTTTTAACCAATTAGTAAGAAAAGGTAGAAAGACAGTAGAAACCAAATCTACAGCGCCAGCTCTTCAGGTAGGATTCAACTCTTTAAAGAAGAGATCAATTGATTCTTCTGCTCCACAGAAGAGAGGTGTTTGTACTGCTGTTCGTACTGCAACTCCTAAGAAGCCTAACTCAGCCCTTAGAAAGATTGCCAGAGTACGTCTTTCTAATGGTATCGAGGTAACAAGCTATATTCCAGGTGAAGGTCATAACTTACAGGAACATAGTGTTGTATTGATCAGAGGTGGTCGTGTTAAGGACTTACCAGGTACTCGTTATCATATTGTCAGAGGTACACTTGATACTGCGGGTGTAGCGAAGAGAAGACAAGCGCGTTCTAAATATGGTGCTAAGAGACCAAAAGACGCAAAATAGACCTAAGGATTCGATAGTTGAATTCACTAATTCAGTTTTAAGTGCCGGATTAATTTATTAACGTCCTGTTGGTTGCAGGTTCCGATAGAATAAATCAGGCGCGAACACAACATGGAATTGTGAGTACCTAAGAATCAATGTATTCTTATTAAGGAGGGAAGACACGTGCCACGTAAAGGACATATCCAAAAAAGAGATGTTTTAGCAGATCCATTATACAACAATAAAGTTGTTACTAAACTTATCAATAACATCATGTTAGATGGTAAGAAAGGTGTTGCTCAAAAAATCGTATACGGTGCCTTTGAAAGGGTAGCTGATAAATCTGGTAAAAGCGCAGTCGAAGTTTTCGAAGAAGCTATGAACA
>JAEYPA010000073.1 GCA_023411225.1 Bacillota bacterium | reverse complement strand
TTCAGCAAGAACCTTTAACAGCTCTGGTGAGAGGATTTTTGGTATTCCTTTAAGCATGTCTTATCCTCCATTATTTATTATGTTTTAAGAAAGGGATCGGCAAACAATCCCGACCCCTTGAATTTACAAATTACAATTACTGATTATTGCCTATACAAGCCAAATTAGTCATAAAGGTTAGGAGCTATAGTTTCATCTTCCATATTATCCTTGTTGTACCAATAACCCTGTGTAGGAACATCTTCTACTTTTTCGCCTTTTGCAATATTTACAAGAACATCAATTGTAGTAATACCCATTGCTAAAGGAGACTGAGTAACAGCACCAAACATAGTACCGCTCTTAATTGCGCCTTTGATAACAGAACCAGCATCAAAACCAGCTGCTAAAATCTTGCTAGCAGGATCACTTCCTAATTTATCTAAGTTCTCGTTTGCAGTAAGGATACCCTCAGCTGCAACCTGGTTAGAACCAAAGATACCGATTGTATCAGCTTTGTTAAGAATTACGGAAGCTTCAGTTGCACATAATTCAACAGTTGTCTGTGCAGGAACAGCTACTTCAATAATAACATCAGCAGTTTTCTCATCGCCAGCGTCTTTACATTTGCTAACATAGTAATCATTACCGATAACGGCTACTTTTTTACCATCAGCAGTTGCAAGTTCAATAATCTTATCAATAAATCCAAGACCACGGCTTGTAATAGATTCAGAAGTAGCTTCTTGGTTTACTTCACCGATTCTTACAGGAGCTTTTGCAGAAGCAATTTTATCCTTTAATGCGTTGTAAAGATTTTCAGCTGCTGTTGCACCAGCACCTCTATTATCTGTTGCTACTGTTGATAATACGGATCCTTTTGGAGCGTTAGGAATTGCAGAGTCAAAACATACTACTGGAATCTTCTTGTCCATAGCTGTTTGTAATGCATCAAGACAAGCATCCTGATCACATGCAGCAAGACCGATACCATTTGGAGCATTGTTAATAGCATTGTTTAACATGTTTACCTGATCTGCGATATCAGACTCAGCGTTTGGTCCAGTACAATTAACTTTTACGCCAAGTTTTTCAGCTTCCTGGTTAACACCTTTAACAGCTGCTTGCCAGTATGATGACTGATAACTCTTTACGATGATTTCAAACTTTAAATCACTAGTATCTGGAGCTGCAGAATCATCTGGTTTAGCAGAATCATCTGGTTTAGTAGTCTCAACTGGAGAAGACTTTGGTGTATCTGTCTTCTTTGCGTCGTTAGACTCATTCTTTTTTCCACATCCAGCTAACATTGTTGCTACCATTGCAATAACCATGATTGTTGCTAAAAATCTTTTTTTCATTTCTCATCCTCCTTGAAAATTGGTTATTTGATTTTATATGTAAACCGCTCACACGGCTTCATATCAATTGGTTTCGTATTAAGCTTTCTCTTTTTTCTTTTTAATGATATCAATTAGCACTGCTACGATTAGTACAAATCCTGTTATAATCTGCTGCCAGTTTGCCTGTAAACCGATATATGGAAGACCTGTCTTCAAAAGACATATTACAAATACACCAATAAGTGATCCTCCAATTGATCCGGCACCTCCTGATGCAGAAACACCACCAATGATTGCACCGCCAATAGCTTCTAGCTCAAATCCTGCACCAGTTCCTGGTTGAACTGTTGAGAATACTGCAGAATAAGCAACTCCTGCAAATCCAGCAAAAAGTCCGGATATTGCATATGCCATAATGTGATAGAATTTTACATTAATACCTGATAAAATAGTTGCTTCCTTATTACTTCCAATAGCAATGGTATACCTACCAACCTTGGTATGATTCAAGACAAAACTCATAATTAAAACTAAAATGAGAATCCACAAAAACCCTATTGGAATCTTTGTACCATTGATTGTCATTTTAAAGATATTTCTAAACCAACTTCCTTCTGAGCCTACTGTAGGCCAAGAAACACCATATCCGCTAGCACATAGGGAACCAAGTCCTCTGGTTATCATACAAGTACAAAGGGTTGCTAGAAACGGTGGAAGGTTCATAATAGCAATTAAAATACCATTTAACACACCAATTACAACACCAAATAAGATAGCTACAACAATACCAGCCCCTGTTGGCCAACCAGCATGTACAATTAAATATCCTCCGGCCAAAGAATAACAAACCAAACCGGTACCGATGGATAAATCAACACCTCCTGTAATAAGAGGAAATGTTACACCAATAGCCATCAACGTGATATAGTAGGAGTAATCAAGAATACTCATTACTGTTGTATACTTACGAAAATCTGAACTCATAGCGCTGAAGAATGCAAATAATGCAATTACAACTAAGAGTACGATAAATTTTTGACCACCAAGTTTAGATACTATTGATTTATTTTTTGAAAGTGACATACTTACATCTTTACTCATGTTTTCCCCCCTAACTTATCTCTCGTGTAGCCATATTCATAATGCTTTCTTGGGAGGCTTCTTCAATATTAACCTCTCCTGTCTTCTGGCCTTCACGCATGACTATGATACGGTCACTCATTCTAAGTATTTCATTCATTTCAGAAGAAATCATGATTATAGATTTTCCTTCTTCAGTTAACCTGTTCATCAGCTTATAAATCTCGCTCTTTGCACCAACATCGATACCTCTTGTTGGTTCATCAAAAATTAATATATTACAATCCTTAATCAACCATTTAGCAATAACAACCTTTTGCTGATTACCACCAGAAAGATTGACTACTAATTGATCAGTACTTGGTGTCTTAATTGCGAGGGAATCAACATACTCTTTTGTAACCTTCTGCTCTTCCTTCTTATTTATGAAGATACCTTTCATGTAGTTTTCTAGACATACTAAAGTAGAATTCTCAGCAACTGATTTCTGTACAACAACACCATATCGCTTACGGTCTTCAGACAGATAACCAATCCCATGTTTCACAGCATCCTGAGGGGAATTTATAACAACCTTCTCCCCATTTATATAGATATCTCCACTTTCCTTCTCATCAGCACCAAAGATTGCTCTTGCAGTCTCTGTACGTCCAGCACCCATCAAACCAGAAAATCCAAGAATCTCACCTTTTCTCAACTCAAAGCTAACATCTTGTACCATCTTTCCTGCATTCAGGTGTTCTACCTTTAAAACAACTGGTGCATCTGGTGCTACCATACTTTTCGTCTTTGGTTCTTCGTAGATTGCACGACCAACCATCATATTAACTATGTCATTCTTGGTACAATCCGCTGTTATCAAAGTTCCTACATAAGCACCATCACGCATTACAGTAACACGATCTGTAATGACTTTAATCTCATCCATTCTGTGTGAGATATACACTATAGCTAATTGTTGTTCTCTTAAATCACGAATAATCTTAAATAAATCCTCAATTTCTTTTTCAGTCAGAGCTGCGGATGGCTCATCAAAAATAATAACCTTAGCATCATGTGAGATAGCCTTAGCAATTTCACACATCTGCTGTTTACCAACTGTAAGATTACTCATTGTTTCCGTTGGATCAATATCAATATGTAATCTATCAAAAAGCTTTTTTGCTTCCTGATTCATCTTCTTATCATCGATTTTAATTCCTTTTTTGAACTCTCGGCCAATAAAGATATTCTGAGCAACTGTCAGATGTCCCAGCATGTTCAACTCTTGATGCACTATTACAATACCTGCATCTTGAGCCTCTCTGGTACTATTGAAGTTAACTTCCTTGCCTTCATAAATCATTGTGCCAGAGTCCTTCGTATAGATACCTGTCATAACTTTCATTAATGTAGATTTACCAGCACCATTCTCTCCCATCAGGGCATGAACCTCACCCTTATTTAAATCAAAATTAACGTGATCTAACGCATGTACGCCAGGGAAAGATTTATCTATTTCTTTCAATGTTAAAATTACATCGCCCATTCTATTACCTTCACCTTTCTATTTCGACCTAGCCTTAATTCGTGCTCCATCATTAATTCTTTCTGCGTCTTGCAATTACATCTGCATAAACAGCTATAATAACAATAAGACCTGTAATTATGAGCTGATAGTCCTTTGTAAAGCCTAACGCCAAAATACCCTCTTGAAGAAGAGCAATGATAAATACACCAATTACCGTACCACCAATTGAAGCCAGTCCTCCTGCCATGGACGTACCGCCCATAACACAGCCTGCAATTGCCTCATTGTTATATTGGTCACCATAACCAGGTTGAACTGTAGTATATGCAGCTACAAAGAAAATAGCAGCAATACCAACTAAGGTTCCGCAGATTACATAAGCAAGCATTTCCCATTTTTTCACATTAACACCTGATAATCTAACTGCTTCTTTGTTACTTCCAAGACTTAATATATAACGACCTGCTCTTGTTTTATTTAAAATGATGCTACAAATTACAGCAAATAATAAGAAAATAACCAAACCTACAGGAAAATCATCCACCTTTACAAGGTTACGGAACCATCCACCATCTGCATTTCCTTGAGGCCAGCTTACGGATTGAGTTTTCGTAAATACCGAAGCAACACCTTTAGCAATATTCATAGTAGCCATGGAAACTATAAATGGTGGTACCGACCAGTAAGATGCTAAGTATCCATTAAATAATCCAAATACTGTACCAACCAGAATACTTATTAATAAGCAAAGAACTACTGGTAACTGAAAATGTGTTAAGCAATACCCAGAAACAAGTGCTGAGCAGAACATAACTGGTCCGATGGAAAAATCTATTCCACCTGTAGCAATTACAAACGTTACACCAAGTGATAAAAATCCGAGAAAATAGGCATAGTTGAGTGCGCTTAGGATTCTTGGTAAACCTGCAAAATTAGTACTTGTCAAACTAAAAAGCAAATACATGAGTATAAGCACACCGCATAATACGATCCTGTTAAACCCGAGTTTTTTTACAATTGGATTTTGTTTCATTTTTTCCAATTTTCTTCCTCCCATATAATACATAGTATCAATTTCTGTCTTTACAATTAAAGCCGTTAAGCCTTAAAGTCACTACCACATACTTTGATTTTTTCCTTCACCAGGTTGGTAACAAACTCCATACCCCTGGTTCCATACTTCTTTGGATCAAAGGTATCAGGATTATCTTTCAGATACTCTTTGACGCCATTGCTATAGGCTATTCTTAGCTCCGTCGCAAAATTAACTTTACTAATTCCCCTAGCAATGCATTCCTTCACAGCACTATCTGGCAATCCTGATGCTCCATGAAGAACTAAAGGAATGGTAACCAGATTATTAATAGTAGAAAGTCGATCCATATCAAGTTTAGGTTCACCATTATATAGACCATGTGCTGTTCCAATAGATATTGCCAAAGAGTTAACTCCTGTCTCATTAACGAATCTTACTGCATCCTCCGGTTCTGTGTAACCCGGATCATTGCAGTCCAGATCATCCTCTTTGCCTCCTACTTTACCAAGCTCAGCCTCAACAGATATCCCTGACGGTTTACATGCGTTGACAACACCACGTGTGACTGCTACATTCTCCTCAAAAGGCAGATGAGAACCATCAATCATAATCGATGTATACCCAACTCTTAAGGCTTGCATTGCTAAATCAAAACTATTTCCATGATCAAGGTGCAAAGCGATTGGTATTTTTGACGCCTCTGCCAGTGCTTTAATATTGGCATGATATAAAGACAAATTCGCATACCTCACTGTGGATGGTGTTGTCTGCATAATAACTGGAGCATGCATCTCCTCCGCTGCCTTTACCACTGCCATTGCCATCTCCATGTTCTCTACATTAAATGCGCAGATTGCATAACCATTCTTCTTGGCCTTTGTTAACATCTCTATGGTTGTAACTAATGCCATCTGTTTACCCTCCCAATATGTACATAATTTTAATCATGCGGGTTGTATATAAGTAGAGGGCGAAACGTTTCACTCTCAATAATATTATCTACTATTTTAAATAAACTGTCAATAACCTACATAAGACATCCATGGAATAAATATAGGACAATATTCACTTAAACTGCTTACTATTTTGCATCTGGACAATCTACGATTACTCCGTCTTCATCCCATAAATCATGCCAATCATTGGCACCTTCCCACAAAAATACTTGGCCTTTAACAAGGCGATTATTCTTTTCAAGAGTTACAATGATATTCATCTCTTCTTCAGTTAATGGTTCTGTTAATGTGGACTCTAAATTACTCACATATTCCATCTCATGAACGGAGAAAGGAATTGGAATCTGTCCTCTTTGTACAGCCCACTTTAATGCTATAATAGCTGGATGAACTCCATGGTTCTTAGCTATCTCCTTCATCTCAGGCAACTGCAAATCCGCAATATCATCTGGCTCCATATCTCTTTCAGGTCTTTGTGGAGAACCCAGAGGCATAAATCCAATAGGTTTGATATCATGAGCTACCAAATAATCAAATAATTCCTGTTGTTGAAAACATGGATGTAACTCCATTTCGCAAGCAACCGGTTTAATTCTGAATTTATCAATAACAGCATTCAACTTAGGAATGGTCATATTGGAAATTCCAATGTGGCGAATCAAACGCTTGTCAACCAACTCCTCACACTGTCTGTATGTATCCATGAATTCCTCCACAGAAAATGGTTTTGAATCCGGATTACGTGCATCCACACCGCAATGTGGTGCATGATAATTAGGAAAAGGCCAGTGAATAAAAAACATATCTATGTATTGACATTGAAGATCTTCTATACTCTTTCGACAAGATTTTTCCACCTGGCGATGCATGTCATTCCAAACCTTTGTCATAATATACATATCTTTTCTATTCACTACACCTTCGGTAAATGCCTCATGAAATACTTTACCAATTAAATGCTCATTTCCATAACAAGCAGCACAGTCAAACATACGATATCCTGCCCTTATTGCTCCTGCAACAGCCTTTGAGACTTCCTCAGCCGTAAAACGATCAGAGCCAAAGGTACCCATACCGATGCATGGAACTTTATCTCCTGTGTAAAGTGTAACTTGTGGAACTTTTGAACTATCAATAGGCATTATTATTCCTCCTTACAAATTTGATTTTTATGCTTCACTATCAATTAGTATTTTCCCTTTGACCATACCCGGTGTCTTAAACATCTCAAAAGCTGTATCAATTTCCGAGAGAGGTATGATTCTAAAAATAAAGGAGTCATCAAATTTTAGTTCACCGGTTTTAAAATAATGTGCTGTCAATTCCCACTCAGCTCCTGGAAATGGAGCAGAATAACTCATCCATGAACCAGTCATAGTAAATTCTTTTCTATTCATGCTTTCCCACTCATCTACTGTGAAAGAGAGTTCTTTCGTAGGTGTACCAATAAAACATATTTGTGCTTTATTAGCAGCTAATTTGTATGCCATTTTCATCGTAATGGTATTACCTGCTGTTTCATAAATATAATCAAAGCCACGGCCTTCTGTAATTTCATTGGCCAGATCCATAAAGTTCTCTTTACCAGAATTAACTACATGATCAGCACCTAGGCGCGTTGCAAGCTCCAATCTTTCATCCAAAATATCAAATATAACAACTTTTTTTGCGCCGAAAATCTTCGCCCACTGCATGGTCAACATACCTATTGTACCACCACCAAGAATTGCAACTGTCTTACCACCCTTATAGTCCACCCTTTGTAAACCATGAAGTGCAACTGTTGCAGGCTCAAAAAAAGCGCCCTTTTCGAAGCTTACTTCTTCGTCAAATTTAACTGCATTTCTTTCTGGAACCGACACATACTCTGCAAAGCTTCCAAACTCTCTTGAACCGATAAAACTATAGTGTTTACACAATGAGTAATTGCCCTTCTGGCAATCCTCACATTTCATACAAGGTACCAACGGAACTCCTGCTACCCGATCCCCTGGTTTAACAGTAGTAACCCCTTCTCCAATTGCTTCTACCACTCCCGAAAATTCATGACCTAGAACATTAGGAAAGTAATGGCAGGCATCTCCATTTACTCTTGGGACATCCGAACCACAAATTCCAGTATATTTTACTTTGATTAGGACCTTTCCCGGTGCAACCTCTGGCTTTTCTATTTCTTCATATCGTATATCGTTCTTTGCATGTACTACTCCTGCTTTCACTGCAATTCCTCCTTAATACAGATCATCCACTATATCTGGCAAAAGTTTCTTTCAGATCTTCATACAATTCTAAATACAGTTCCATCTTCCGTTCATAGACTCTATGATTATCCATATTAGGTTCGTGTACTCTTGTTATCGAAATGGTCCGTGAAACAGCCTCTTCATAATTTTTATAGACTCCACAGCCAATACCGGCAAGAATTGCAGCTCCTAAAGTAGTTGCTGTATCAGAAGCGGGTACCTGTATTCTTCTTCCTGTCACATCGGCTTTAATCTGTGTCCACAAATGTGAATTAGAGGCACCACCCATTGCATTTAACGTATCAATCTGAATACCAGTCTCAGCTGCAGTACAAAGGTTATGCTCCAAGGAATATGCTACTCCCTCCAAGATAGCTCTAATCATATGACCTTTTGTTTTCTCGAAGGACAGACCATAAAATACTCCCTTTGCATCAGGATCCCAAATAGGCGATCTCTCCCCTGCCATATATGGCAAGAATATTACACCATCTGAGCCAGGTGAAATCTTTGCTGCCTCCTCTGTCAATGCATCAAAGGAAGCTCCATTCCCCAGTTCTTGGCAAAACCATTTTAACGCGCCTC
This sequence comes from Bacillota bacterium, assembly GCA_023411225.1. Taxonomy (GTDB): domain Bacteria; phylum Bacillota; class Clostridia; order Lachnospirales; family Lachnospiraceae; genus KM106-2. The sequence continues at coordinate 11,992 of JAEYPA010000073.1, read as the reverse complement.
CACCTCCAACTGTTCCACCCTGAAGAAGCCATAGTCCCGGAACAACATGGGGCCCGAGAATTAATTTTTTATGGGAAAGAGCCTTCTCGGTACAAATACTCATTCCTCCAGCCTGGCCACCCTGTTCCTGGGTCTGACCAGCTTTATATACTCCTGCTCCCAAGGTTCCGCAAGCGGCATCCAGGCCCCCGGCTACTACCGGGGTGCCTACTTTCAATCCAGTTTCCTCTGCCGCTTTTATTGACACAGTACCAACAATCTCATCACTCCTGAATAAGTCTGGTACCAAATCGACTGAAAGTCCCATTTTCCCAGCAAGTTCTGTGTCGTAAGTAAGTGTATTCACATTAAAAAAGTGTATTCCATACCCTTGAGAATAATCTTGGCTCATCATTCCGGTAAGTTTCATCACTATATAACTGTTACTTTGAAGGAATTTATATGTTTCATCAAATATTTCTGGTCTTTCCTTCTTAAACCAAAGCATTTTAGGTGTAGAATAGGAAGGCAGAAAATCATTTCCAGCAATATCAAAGATGAGATTGTCTCCAACCTTATCTTTTACCTGTTTACAAATTTCTCGGGATCTTGTGTCCATCCAAATTGGTGTCCTATATAAAGCCTTTCCCTCACGGTTAACAGGAATGGCAGACCAACTTTGGCCATCCACACCAATACCACATATCTCATCCCGATTTACACCTTCTTTTTTGAGTACATCTTTAATTCCCTGACAAATCGCGTTCCACCATTCATCAGCATCTTGCTCGGCCCATCCACTCTGAGGGTAATATACCTGGTAAGGTTGATTAGACTGTGCTAATACCAGTCCATCAGCATCAAATACAGCTACCTTACATGCGGATGTTCCAATATCGATACCTAACAATTGACTTCCCATAAAACCCTCCAGTTCTTAAGCGTAACGTTTCGTATTACTCGAAAAAATATGTATCATTATTTTGTAAATAAATAGATTATTATGAGAATTCCCGTTTTCCGAAGGCGAAGCGTTTCGCCATTCATTAAAAATAATAAAGTAGCTATCTTTTATGTAATATTACCTTATTTTTTAAGTCTTATAATAGAATTGCCTTCCTGTATTCTTGTACCCAGCACAATTTCAACAGGTGTACCATTCTCCTTGCCCTCAATACGATTTAGTAACAGGTCCACAGTCTTCTCACCCATTTCCTTCATAGGCTGTACCACCATATACATCCTAGGTTCCACAACATGACCAAGAATCAAATCATCAAATCCAAGTAATGAGATATCTTTAGGGCAACTGTAACTGGATTCATTGACAGCCATAACAGCCCCTAGAGTAAGATCATAATTACTCATAAACACACTGGTTGGGGGTGTTTTCATCTCAAGCAACTCTTTCATACTTGCATAACCATATTCAATAGAATGTCTTCCCTTTTTCTGATAGCATTCCGATACTACAATACCCGCTTGTTCCATGGCATCCATAAATCCCTTATATCGTTCACAGCCTGTATATTCCTCAGTACTACAGATTACAGCAATCTTCTTATGATTGTTTTCAACCAATATATTAACTGCTCTATATGCAGCCATTCTATTGTCAATTCTCACACAATCAGTTACCGAATCTTGTAATGTACGATCTAGAAGCACTACAGGTATCCCTGCATTCTTTGCTGGATTTAGAAATGTGCTCTTTTTGGCAACGGGAATCACGATAATACCATCAACTTTTTTGCTCAGTAGAAATTTAATATTTTTTGCCTCAATTTCTTCATCATATCCCGAATCACAAATTAAGAGCCCATATCCACTCTTTCTTAATCGATTCGCAATATGATGAAGCAACGTTCCGTTAAACAAGCTCATAATACTATAAACTACTACTCCAACAGTTCTGGTTTTATTAGTCACAAGTCCTCTTGCTATCTCATTTACCTGGTAATTTAAATCTTTTATTGCAGCCTCAATTCTCATTTTATTTTCAGGCAGAACATTTCCACCATTTAAATACTTAGATATTGTTGCTAGTGATAACCCTGTTTGTTCTTTTATATCACGTATTGTTGCAGCCATAGGTTCTCCTTTATACTTAACGTAAACATAATATGTAGTAACTTCAATATATCATAAAATTACAAATATATCAATGTTATACCAATTTTTGGCCACGTGATTTGACTACTTAATTGTTTTGTACATTGGGCCATAAGCTTCACAGGCTCTATAATCCTGTCCTTCACAATTGCTACCAAATGCATTCCATGAAGCCGGACGGAAAATATTCTCTTCCGGTACATTATGCATAGCTACAGGAATTCTAAGAATGGATGCTAGGGTAATGATATCTGCTCCGATATGTCCATAACTGATAGCTCCATGATTTGCTCCCCAGTTATTCATCACATCATAAGCTGTCTTAAAATGTCCTTCTCCTGTGCATCTTGGTGCAAACCAAGTACATGGCCATGTATAGTCTGTACGTTTCCATAAAGTATCTGATACTTCTTCAGGAAGATGTACCGTCCAACCTTCTGCTATCTGTAGTACAGGTCCAAGATTTTTCACTAAATTAAGACGAATCATAGTACATGGCATCTCAGCCTTAGTCTCAAACCTAGAGGAGAAACCGCCACCTCGGAAATATCCATTATCTGCAGCGCACCATGTTGTAGCCTTTAAAATATTCTCTTGATCCTGTTCTGTAATATCAAACCACTGTTTAATAATAGGATTACCATCTTCATCTTTAGCTTCACCACATGCATCTATACAAGCGGCTCCAGAATTAATTAGATGAATAAAACCATCCGCCTCTTTCGCATGACCTTCAATCTCATAACCTGTGGCTCTCTTAACTGATTGGCCACTCCAATAAGTACGGACATCCGCAAAGATTTGAGCTCGATTGGTAAGTAATTTCATAAAGAGCATGCCAAGACCATTAAGAACATCATTTTCTGTTGCAAGTATATATGGCTCTCTAGCTCCATTCCAATCAAAGGAAGAGTTTAACAAGGATTCTGGATAATCACAATTTGGATAGAAATCTGTCCACTGACGTTGTCCCTGGAATCCAGCTGCAATAGCGTTGTGTCCTACCATCTCTTCCTCGCAACCCTCTGGAAGGTTTGGATTTCCATTCATGAGATCCTTTATAATGACCATCATTTTTACAACGAATTCCCATGTCTCTTCTTTCTTTGCATTAGAAGCTTTTACAAAATCAGGATTCTTGTCATATCCTTCTTTACATTTTTCTTTTGTCCATTTAAGAGCCTTTTCAAATTCTTTCTTATCATAAATTTCTTCTGTCATACGGCGAATAATTTCCACTTCATCCACAGACTCAACACGCATTCCCAAATACTCTTCGATAAATGCAGGGTCTATGATAGAACCACCGATACCCATGCAAATTGAACCAATCTGTAAATAGGATTTTCCCCGCATGGTTGCAGCTGCAACTGCTGCACGACCAAATCTAAGTAATTTTTCTTCCACATCCGATGGAATAGAGGTATCATCTGCTTCTAATACATCATGTCCATAGATGCCAAATGCAGGAAGGCCCTTCTGTGCATGAGTTGCCAGTACAGATGCTAAATATACAGCTCCAGGACGCTCAGTACCATTAAATCCCCACACTGCTTTAATCGTCATAGGATCCATATCCATTGTCTCGGCTCCATAGCACCAGCAAGGTGTTACTGTTAAAGTAATATCTACACCTTCCTTTTTGAATTTGGCCGCACAAGCCGCAGCTTCTCCTACTCGTCCAATGGTTGTATCTGCAATAACCACCTTAACTGGTTCACCATTGGAATACTTTAAATTAGTTTGGAATAGTTCAGCCGCTGCCTTCGCCATATTCATAGTTTGTTCTTCCAAGGACTCCCGAACCTTTAATACACCTCTCCGGCCATCTATTGTTGGTCGGATTCCTATTACTGGATAATCACCAATTAGTCTATTCTGTGCCATATCTCTACCTCCTGTTTAAATAATACATGTACTTTTTTACTACTTTTATTGTGCCTGTAAAATATAGAGCGAAACGTTACGCTTTCTACTACTTTGATTATACTTGATGAAAATATTAAACTTAAGTGATATAATATAAAAAAATAGTATAATATTCACTTATTTATAGGAAGGAGTTTATTATGAAATATATAGATTATAAAGAGAAAAGAACTCAGGGCACCTTTAATTTTCCCATTGCATTCTATCATGAGACTTCCCATAGTCCTCGATACCATATGCCATATCATTGGCATACACACTATGAAATAATCAGAATTATCTCAGGAACCTTCCAACTCACATTAAACAATGCGGTACAAGTATATAAGGCTGGTGATATTATCTTCGTTACAGCTGGAGTACTTCATGGAGGAACCCCTAATGACTGCGAATATGAATGTATTGTGTTTGATCTTCAGTTTCTAATAAAAGACAACCACGCTTGTGCAAAAACTATTAATGATATCATAGACCATAAAATAATGATAAGAACAGTACTTTCAGATAGCAGCCAATCCATTCGGTCTGTTGTGGAAAATCTATGTAATGCTCTTTCCAGAAAAAAGACCGGCTACGAATTCATGACCCAGGGATTTCTCTATCAACTCATAGGCATCATATTAAGCGAGCACTTATATGAGGAGCAGATAGCAGATGAAATTGCATTTGAAAGACTTAAATCAATTAAAAATGTTCTTGCCTACATATCTGAAAACTACTATAATAGCATTAGCCTTGAAGACTTGGCTAAAATTGCAGGAATGAATCCCAAATACTTTTGCCGATATTTCAGAAGTATGACTGACCGAACTCCTATTGACTATCTTAATTATTATCGCATCGAATGTGCCTGTGAGATGCTTTCTACAAGGGATATCAGCATTAAGGAAACAGCTATTTCCTGTGGCTTTAATGATGATAGTTACTTTATTAAAATTTTTCATAAATATAAGGGTATTACCCCGAAGCAATTTATGAAAATTGAATTTAGTTAATGGAGGATGATTATGAAAAAAAATCATTTAGCTGCCGTTGTCATATGCCTTATTCTTATGACTTTCCTTTTTGTTGCTTGCAAACAGTCCGAGAAAAAGCCGGAATTCCAATGTCCCTTCTCAAGCTTAAATTGGGATAGTACTGTTGCAAATATGGTTATTCTTGAAGGAGAATCAAAAGATACCTATAAATCGGTATACGGGGGAATCTGTTATACTTACCCGAAAACTTTTAATGAAAAGGCTGGAACAATTAAGTATATGTTTGATGACGCAAACAGGCTAATGTGTATTGCATGGGCATATAGCTCAGAAGATGCAGATGAGTTATATTCTATATATAATAACATTAATGAATCCGTAAATGATACCTATGGAGAAAGCAATTACAACACGGACAAACAGACTAATTATGGTAACGTGTGGTATCTAGAAGATGGCCATATTACACTGAGTACTATGATTACAACCAGCAATAAAGCTTTACAGTATGCATATATTCGCCCTGATACCACAAATCAGGAATAAGCTCAATTCCCATATGCATTTGTGCACCGTAGTGCGATCCATGACTTCCTGTTCTTCAGGAAGTCTTTTTTATTAGATAGGTACACAATAAAAAAAGCGTCTTTCTCTTCAATTTAGAAAAAGACGCTTTCTGGTATCCAGCTTGTAAATCTTTTTAAGCGGGTGATGGGAATCGAACCCACGTATCTAGCTTGGAAGGCTAGTGTTCTACCATTGAACTACACCCGCATGACGTTTTATATTCTACTATACGATTTTTTATAAGTCAAGAACTATTTTTATCCATTAAATTAAAGGGTACCTCTTAATATGAGGCCCCAATAATTTAATGGATGTTTCTAAATTACAAATTCAGAAATATCTTGAAGAACATCTGTGTTATCTTCTCCGATCAAAACTAATTTCTTTGGCTTTGATAAATCCATGGTCATAATCCCAACGATAGACCTGGCATCAACAGTGTAACTTCCTTCCACCATATCAAACCAACCCTGATGGCGATTTAATATACCAACCAACTTATTAGCCTTCTCTACTGAGTTAATGTTTACATATACTTCATTCATTCTTATCTCCTTAATGATGTGTTGTCTGAGATATTTACAGAAAATTGGTTATTTATGTATCTTATGTAATATGCCTACATTATCTACAGATTTATACATTTTGTCAAGAGTTTATTATAATTACTCTTTCTTCTTACTACTTCCTGTAAGCAGTTGAAAAAATGGGCTCAAGTATTTGGTACTTAGTACTAGGGTAAAAGTCAAAGCCAGAATACTGATTATAACAAGTCTCACGTATGGATGAAAGGACATCAACCACGCCCCACCACCTAATACTGTAAATACTAGATACATACAAGTCTCATGAAGAGCGTAAACCTGTATGGTTCTGCTACCCAATCTGGTAAATATACATTTTACAGAAGGAATCAATGCAAGCACCACTATAATCGTAATGATAATCAATGCATAATATACCAAGCGGACTAGCCACGCATAATTAACCAATTCAGGCCAAACACTATGCTTAAATTGTGTATCAAAATTTCCTACTCCCTTTAGAAAACCTGCATAGCTCCATTGTAACTTATCATAGAATTGATAGACGATACCCACCACTATAATCATCCAAATTGCGGATGCTATAATCAAAGCTTTTTTTCTTAAAAAATTAGTCAATTTCTCAATATCTAGATAATATCCCAAAAAGAAAAATGGATAGAAGGTAGCCACTCGTGATAAAGTAAGAAAGCTACCTACTGATTTATCATAACCCACCAAACACCCAATCAGAATAGATAGAGCCATGATAACTCCAAAAGCATATTTTCTAACTGCTATAGTAATCAACATAAAAAGCGCCATACTAAGCATGTACCATGCAATCCCATACTCATTAAAGATTGAAAAACTAGGTTTTTTTCCTACCAGAAAATTGATCATGTAATTTAATATCTTCATAAAATAGAACATAACAACAAATGATGTGATCTTGTTCCATCTCTTCTGATTCACTGTGCTCTTGCTAAACAAACCTGACACAAACACAAAGCATGGCATGTGGAACAGATAGATAAAATAAACCATTCTTCCTATGGCGCCTGAGTCACTCATACACTTTTTCCCCATATGCCCCAATACCACAAGAAAAATAAGTACCAATTTCACATTATCCCATTTTCCCAGGCGTTCCTCTTCCCCAGAAAGTCCTTGTTTTAAAATCAATTAATGACACCCCTTTATTCCTTATTTTCTTGTTGCATCTTTATCACATATTCCGCGTAGTCTTCTACTGCTTGATCCCAGCTTTCATAGCCAGCCACCCCTCTTTGATCTTCCAACGAATAATGATCCTTCAAATAGGATGTCATATATTGCATAACTTTCCTACTACCATTGTTATTCGTATGATCTTTGCTCCAAAAATCCGTCTTAAAATCTATGCCAATCTTTTCATACATGTTTTTTGTATTAAAATCCAGACATACACTACCATTTTTTACGATTAGTTCCCTTATCCCGTTAAGTTCCATAAGAAATTTTGTATTTAGACTGGCTGGCAGGGAGACAAAGAGGACATTGAGTCTGTTTTCCTTGATATAGGATAATAGATCATCTATTATATTCTTTTGAGTGGCATCCAGATTACTACATTTCGTTGTGAGTTTAGGGACCTTGATTTCTTTCGCTTGGAACATTAACTCTTCATAATACACGCTTTTATAGGGATTCCCCTCTTTCGTAAAATCAGATTTAGAAAGCTCACTCCAACGAGAGTGATACTGTGAAAAATTCCAATAATAATTCATCCGGGAAACATTCTCTTTCTGATTAAGTAACTCTGCCAATTCTGCTTCATGTTTTGCTTTATCTGCGCTCGATTCAGCTTGCTCTATGTCTTTCTTAGCCTTCTCTATTTGATAATCTATAGTTTTTGGAAATAGTTTCAAGGTTGCTTCAATCATTTTAACTTTATTATCACTAAAAGGCATACAATCTATCACTCTTCGGATATTGATATCATTCATCATATAGATCTGGTCTTTCCTAAAGCAACTGATATCGATTATAAATAAAGGATTCTCCTGAGTCTTCCTTACTTCCTCCATCAGGTACTTTACCATAACTGCTGGTTGATTCCCAGTACTGATACAATAAGAGGCAATTCCGCTATTTTCCCATAGTTGCAGAGAATTCCAACTGCTATACATTCTGCTATTACCTAGCGTAATAATCTGATGAGAATTCTTCGGTTCTGTATAAAAAGAACGATAGGCACCAACTGTAGCTGTCATATTATTTCCAATGGAAAGTACAGAAGATACCTTCCCATAAATAATTACAAACAGTAGGATAAACACTATCACTTTACTAATCATCTTACATTTTCTCATACTAATCCTCACCTAATAATTCATATATGCAAAGGAGCCGGCACTATAGCCTGGTCCATATATTCCAAAAATAAGAATTGCAAAAATGATTCCCAGCATAAGCGCATAACGGAATACAATATTTTGTTTCTTCACCATCTCTCTAACAGAACCCTTTTCCTGCAGATTACTGATATACAAAAGCAACAGTGAACACAAGACAAGAAGATGAAACTCTTTTTCTGAGACACCTTGGGTATATAGCTTACCATCAAACAGTTCCCAAGGATTAAACTGATTAACTACACGTTTCACTATAAGCTTTGTATTATAAAGCATACCTGGTCTTGTAAGAAGACGCCCTATAGCAAACAGACCGGCTGTTCTTACCATCTGAAATACCTTCCATGAAGCTGCATCTGTATTGATGCGAAGCTTGTTGGTCATCCATTTCATCTCTGGCTGGAAGGTAACAGAACACATAATTATAAATGCATAATAAATTCCCCAAGCAATATAAGTCTTACCGGTTCCATGCCAAAGTCCAGTTAAAAACCATGTAATCGCGACTGGGAAGAAAGTTACAGTAATTCTGCCTGCCCGGTCTCCAAACCTTTTCTTTACCTTTTTTCCAAGCTTTTTCACCCAAGAAGATGTGGATACCGGATAATACACATAATCCTTAAACCAGCTACCAAGCGACATATGCCACCTTCTCCAGAATTCTGTAATGGACTTGGAGAAAAATGGCCTTTTAAAGTTCAAATCTAACTCAATTCCAAACATGTCTGAGACGCCCCTGGCAATATCCATACAGCCGGAGAAGTCCATATATATGTAAAGAACGTCTAAAATTATTGCGATACACAGTAAAGCTCCTCCCCTTCCTCCTGGATTAGCATATGCTGCTGTCACAAATACATTAGCCCGGTCTGCAATGACCAGCTTCTTGAAATAGCCCCAAAGCATTAATTGAAAGCCTGATAACATTCTCTCTGCGTTAAATCTCAATTCCATTTTCAAACGGGAGCCCAAACGGTTATAGCGCTCAATTGGGCCTTGCAGAATATGTGGAAAATAAATCGCATAGAGGGCAAATCGAGCATAATTACTCTCGCTACTATATCTACGCCAATATACATCCAGTAGATACCCCACCGTTGAGAACGTATAATATGAGATACCTAATGGAATAATAATGTCGCTTGCTGTAAAATCTCCTGATCCTCCAAATGCTGATACCAGTCGATTGAATGGTCCTAGAAAATACTTTAAAAATTTAGAATAACTAAGAATGCCCAAGGTGATTACTAAAACAATTAACAACACCTTACGATTTTTCTTTTTATACCGTTTTTTTATCTGTTTCTGCTCTTCAACTGTTACACTCTCTTTGGCAATCTTCTGCTCCATTTGGGACCAATTTATTGTCATAATCCTCGCTGCCAAGTATATCATAAACGAGGTGACAAAAATAAATGGGAGATATTGTATGCCGGCAATCACATAGAATACTATACTAATTACCAGCAACATCTTCCATCTATGCTTCATAGGACATATATAGAACGCCAGAATTGCAACAACTAAGAATACCAAAAACTCAATTGTTGTAAAAACCATTTTGTCTCTCCTATTGTAGTTCTTTAATTAATCTATACATAGCCTGAACACTGTTAAAGTTCTCAGGCACCATGGATTCCATAGTAATCTCTATATCATAAGTATCCTCCAATTCAGAAATAATTTCTGCCAAATCAATTGAGTCAATTAATCCATCTGTAAATAAGGCTTTCTCTTCTAACCAATTAATATCTCTTTCTACAACATTTTCTAGTAATTCAACTAATTTTTGCATCTGTTCTCTCCTATTTCAATTCATTATATAATATTTTTCCTGCATCATTATGAGGTATCTTTTCAATATAATAAAGATGTACTGCTTTAGGGTTGATTCCTGTCTCTTTTTGTATATACTCTTTTAGTTGTCCTAATATAGTATCATCGGTCACATATACTCGTAGCCCTGTGTCATCTCCTGTACTGGCAAAATCAATTCCTTGGTATTGTCGCTTAATGATGGTATCCAAATCATCTAGATTAATACGATTACCATACAGCTTAAGAAACCGTTTTTTCCGACCAACAATATAAAAATACCCATCCTGATCCATCTTAGCCATATCACCAGTTATCAGATAACCATTTCTTTCATCCCCCTTGGCTAGATCTTCCCTTACCTGAGCATAACCAAGAGTTACATTATCTCCATAGTAAGCCAGTTCCCCAACTTTATCCGGCTCAGTAATCACCTCATTATTAACATCCAAAAGTTCAAATCTGCCCCCAGGAATTGCAATTCCCATACTGCCATATCGTTTCTCCGCCTCTTCAGCAGGCAGATACGCCATCCTGGCTGTAGCTTCCGTCTGACCATACATAACCACAAAGTGTTTTCCCGTCTCTTGAGCATATCTGGCAAACTCTTTATGAAGCTCAGGAGATAACTTACCTCCAGCCTGGGTCATAGTCCGTAAAGCTGGCAAATTAATTCGGTTAAACTTTATTCTTTTTAACATTTCATAAGTATAAGGAACCCCGCCAAAGGAAGTGGCATTTTCAGCCTTAGCAAAATTCCAGAATAGCTTATTCATAATGGATTTCTCAGTAAACAGAATTGTGGCGCCCACTTGTAAATGAGAATTAATGATGGATAGTCCATATGTGTAGTTCATTGGCAAAGTTGTAATTGGACGCTCTGTTTCATCTAATTCCAAATAGCTTACGATTGACTCTACATTAGCCTGTATATTCTTATAGCTTTGTCTGACTAGCTTAGGGCTTCCGGTTGATCCTGAGGTCGTTAACAACAATGCCAGTTCTGGATTAAGATCCACTTTATCCTCTATACAACACTCCACCAATTTATAATTATGAATTCTATAGATTTCTTTCTTCTCTTCAAAGCGAAGCATATCAACTGGCATAAAAATATAATTAGGTCGGTAGGTTTCAATAAGATTGTATAAGAGTTCCTCAGACATATTTGCATCCAGCAATAGTTGAACAGACCCCGACCCTAAAATACCTATGTACGCACATAGTGAACCCAAGGTGTTGGTACATAGAGTAAACACGAATGCTCTTTCAGGTAATAATTTCTTTAATTGTTCTTGGATATCGGCCAATTCCTCATAGGTTACTTCCTCGCCATTATCCTGGATAGCCGCCAGTCTTCCTATGTATCTGCCTAAGTTATGATAGTAACTCATATTTGTCTTCCGTCCTCCGTTATATAATATATTATGAAATACAATTAAGTACCTAATTCAACAGCAATCTACACTCGTTATATTTTAAACAAGAAATATGGCAGTTATTTGTTAAATTTATATATATAGCAAAAAAAATCCCGATGCAATCTTGCATCGAGATTTTTATGACTGCCGGCGACCGGAATCGAACCGGTACGGGAGATTAGTCCCGCAGGATTTTAAGTCCTGTGCGTCTGCCAGTTCCGCCACGCCGGCCTATGGATGGAGAAGGATTCGAACCTTCGAAAGCGTTGCTA
>JAEYPA010000042.1 GCA_023411225.1 Bacillota bacterium | reverse complement strand
TACGAACGATAATATCAGGAGCACCTAACTCAAGAAGTCTCTTCAAACGATTATTTCTATTAATAATACGACGATATAAGTCGTTCATATCACTTGTTGCAAAACGTCCACCGTCTAACTGAACCATAGGACGAATGTCTGGAGGGATTACCGGAATAACAGTAAGAATCATCCAATCAGGCTTGTTACCTGATTCTCTGAAGGCTTCTACAACCTCCAAGCGTTTGATTATTCTAGCTCTCTTTTGACCGGTTGAGTCCTTTAATCCACGTTTTAACTCTACAGATTCCTTTTCTAGGTCAATGGCCTGAAGCAATTCCTGAATTGCTTCTGCTCCCATTCCTACGCGGAATTTGTTACCGAACTTATCATAAGCTTCGCGGTATTCTTTTTCACTAAGAATCTGTTTGTATTGTAAATCAGTTTCCCCTTTATCCAATACTATATAAGATGCAAAATATAATACTTTCTCCAGAGTTCTAGGAGAAAGGTCTAAGATTAGACCCATTCTACTAGGAATTCCTTTGAAATACCATATATGAGAAACTGGAGCTGCAAGCTCGATGTGGCCCATACGTTCTCTACGAACACTGGCTTTGGTAACTTCAACACCACATCGGTCACAAACTACGCCTTTATAACGAATCTTTTTGTATTTTCCACAGTGACATTCCCAATCTTTATTAGGTCCAAAGATTTTTTCACAGAACAGACCATCTTTCTCAGGCTTTAAAGTCCTGTAGTTAATTGTCTCTGGTTTCTTAACCTCTCCACGAGACCATTCTCTGATCTTCTCAGGAGAAGCAAGACCTATTTTGATTGCATCATATGTCAACTGTTGTGTAACAACATCAGTAACTTCTGGCATGTATGGCACTCCCTTCTGTTTTACTCATCTTCCATATCAAAGTTGTCAAAGCTTAATTCATCGCCGTCTTCCAAAACTTCCTCGTCGGATAGCTCATCATCTTCTTCGAATTCCGGCTCGTCTGCTTCAAATATATCAAAACTCAGGGCATCTTCCTTGCCATCATCCTTCACTTCGCTAAAACCATCTTCTTCAAAGTTATCATCAAAACGGAAATTGTCATCACCCTCAATTAAAGGAGTAAGTTCTTCATCCCCGCCATCGATATTCTCTGTCATCTTTACTTCATTACCATCTTCATCCAGAACGGTAACATCAAGCGCAAGAGACTGAAGCTCTTTTAACAATACCTTAAAGGACTCAGGAATACCTGGTTCCGAAATATTCTCACCTTTGATAATTGCTTCGTAGGTCTTAACACGTCCCACAACATCATCGGATTTCACTGTTAAGATTTCTTGAAGAGTATAAGCAGCACCATAAGCTTCCAGTGCCCAAACCTCCATCTCACCAAATCTTTGACCACCAAACTGCGCTTTACCACCCAAAGGCTGTTGAGTAACTAAAGAGTAAGGACCAGTGGAACGAGCATGAATCTTATCATCAACTAAGTGGTGAAGTTTCAGGTAGTGCATGAAGCCAACGGTAACAGCGCCATCAAAGTATTCTCCTGTTCTACCATCACGTAGATGAACTTTACCATCACGGTTAATAGGAACCCCTTCCCATTGTTTACGATAGTCTTCATTTTCTAACAAGTACTTCATAAGCTCTGGATCTAAGATATCTTCATATTTCTTCTTAAAGTCCTCCAGAGAGGTATTGACATAATCATTAGCAAGTTCAAGCGTATCCATGATATCGTACTCATTTGCTCCATCAAATACTGGAGTTGCAACATTAATTCCTAATACTCTAGCAGCAAGACTTAAATGAATCTCAAGTACCTGTCCGATATTCATACGAGAAGGTACACCTAGAGGATTAAGAACGATATCAAGAGGACGTCCGTTAGGAAGGAATGGCATATCTTCTACTGGTAATACACGGGAAACAACACCCTTGTTACCATGACGACCAGCCATCTTATCACCAACTTGAATCTTTCTCTTCTGGGCGATATAGATACGAACTGTCTGGTTAACACCTGGAGATAACTCATCTCCATTTTCTCTTGTAAATACTTTGGCATCAATAATAATACCAAATTCACCATGAGGAACACGAAGAGAAGTATCTCTTACTTCACGTGCTTTTTCGCCAAAGATTGCACGAAGAAGACGTTCTTCAGCAGTAAGTTCTGTCTCTCCCTTAGGAGTTACCTTACCTACTAAGATATCTCCGGCACGTACTTCAGCTCCGATTCTAATAATACCTCTTTCGTCAAGATCTTTAAGAGCATCATCACCTACACCTGGAACGTCGCGAGTGATCTCTTCTGGTCCAAGCTTCGTATCACGGGCCTCTGCCTCATATTCATTGATATGAACGGAAGTATATACATCTTCCTGCACTAATCTTTCACTTAATAATACAGCATCCTCGTAGTTGTAACCTTCCCAAGTCATGAAACCGATTAATGGGTTCTTACCAAGAGCAATTTCACCATTCTGGGTACAAGGACCATCAGCGATTACCTGTCCTGCCACAACCTTCTCTCCTCGATCTACAATAGGTCTCTGGTTCATGGAGTTGCCTTGGTTACTACGAACGAATTTATCTAATTTATAAGTTTTCTTTGTACCATCTTCCTGACGTATGACAATCTCACTAGCTGTAGAACGCTCAATGCTACCTGCTGCTGTAGCAACTACACAGTCACCAGAATCGACAGCTGCTTTGGTTTCCATACCAGTGCCAACTACAGGAGCTTCTGTAAGTAGTAGAGGAACTGCCTGACGTTGCATGTTAGATCCCATAAGTGCACGATTGGCATCATCATTTTCAAGGAAAGGAATCATGGCAGTAGCAACGGAGAACAACATCTTAGGAGATACATCCATCAAATCAACCGCAGATTTCGCAAATTCAGAGATTTCTTCTCTAAAACGACCAGCTACGGAATTTCTTACAAAATGACCATCATTGTCAAGAGCTTCGTTCGCCTGTGCCACTATGAATTTATCCTCTTCATCCGCTGTCAGATAAACTACTTCATCTGTTACAATTGGATTCTTAGGATCTGACTTATCAAGCTTTCTATAAGGAGCTTCGATAAATCCATATTCATTAATTCTTGCATAGGATGCAAGAGAGTTAATCAAACCGATGTTAGGACCTTCAGGAGTTTCGATAGGGCACATTCTACCATAATGGGAATAGTGTACATCTCGAACTTCGAATCCGGCACGATCTCTGGAAAGACCACCAGGTCCTAAGGCAGAAAGACGTCTCTTATGAGTTAACTCAGAAAGAGGGTTATTCTGATCCATAAACTGGGACAACTGAGAACTTCCGAAGAACTCCTTGACAGCTGCTGTAACCGGCTTAATATTGATTAAGGATTGAGGAGAAATCCCTTCTAAATCCTGTGTAGTCATTCTTTCACGAACAACTCTTTCCATTCTGGAAAGGCCGATTCTGTATTGGTACTGTAACAGCTCACCAACCGCACGAATTCTTCTGTTGCCCAAATGGTCAATATCATCCTTATTCCCTATATTGTGTTCCAGATGCATGTTATAGTTAACAGATGCGAAGATATCCCAAACAGTAATAAACTTAGGAACCAACTTTTGTATGTTGGATTTAATAGCTGCAATCAATTCTTCTCTATCTGTGTATTTGTCTAGTAAATATTTTAATGCAAAATAATATACGTCTTCTTTAATTCCTAATTCAGCCTTATCAATTCCCTCAACGTAATGAGCGATATCAACCATACGGTTGGATACTACCTTCACTTTACGATCTTCTGATTCTATGAAAACATAAGGGATACCGGAATTCTGAATCTGAGCAGCCATCTCCTCAGTTAAGATAGTACCTGCTTCTGCAATTACTTCTCCTGTAGTCTCATCGATTACATCCTCAGCCAATTTGTGATGAGTAATACGATTCTTTAAGGCTAACTTCTTATTAAACTTATATCTACCAACCTTAGCAAGATCATATCTTCTTGCATCGAAGAACATACTTCTAAGTAATGCCTCAGCACTTTCCACGCTTAAAGGCTCACCTGGACGAAGCTTCTTATAAAGTTCAAATAAACCTTCTTGATAGTTAGTTGATATATCCTTCTGAAGAGTAGCTAAAATCTTAGGCTCTTCCCCAAAGAATTCAAGAATCTCAGCATTTGTTGCTGAGCCAATTTCTTCATCTACATTCCAACCCTTTTCAGGATCTGCACTGTAGTCAAATTTACTTCCGTGTAACGCTCGTAACAATACTGTTACAGGTACCTTTCTGTTCCTATCCACACGCACATAGAAAATGTCATTGCTATCTGTCTCATACTCTAGCCATGCACCTCTGTTAGGAATTACTGTGCAAAAGAACATTGGTTTACCAAGCTTATCACGATCTATAGCATAATAAATACCAGGGGAACGTACTAACTGGCTAACAATAACTCTTTCAGCACCATTAATCACAAAGGTTCCAGTATCAGTCATTAAAGGTAACTCGCCCATGAAAATATCATGTTCGTTAATTTCATCATTTTCCTTATTATGAAGTCTAACCTTCACTTTTAATGGAGCTGCATAAGTCGCATCTCTTTCTTTGCACTCTTCGATAGAATACTTCACTTCGTCTCTACATAGTGTAAAACCTACAAAGCGTAAACTAAGATGTCCATTGTAGTCTTCGATTGGAGAAATGTCATCAAATACTTCATTGAGACCTTCGTCTAAGAACCACTTGTAAGAATCAGTCTGCACTTCGATAAGGTTTGGCATATCGAGTACTTCCTTTTTTCTGGAGTAACTCATTCTGACACCTTTGCCAACCTTGATGGGACGTATTCTGTTCTTTTCCATTAACGTTTCACCCCTTGAATTTATTGTAATTATATTATAAAACTAATACTTGCACTAACCATGCTGCACCTCACAGCGCTCTCATAAAATAAAGCCTTTCGGCCAAAAACACATCTTCCACATCAGCTGCTTCAAACGAAGTTTTATGAATGTATATAAAAAGACTTTTCTTTTTCACTGCTGTATGCTATAATGAACTTAATAGGTATTTTATTGCATACGACACCACAATAGTGCATTTTTCATATTAACATATTCCCGTCAAGATGTCAATTGATTTTTGACGTCTTTTTGGTTTTTATACGCAGTTTTAAGATATTTTTTTAGAACTTTCGAGGTTGTCTATACCTATTCTACACATATTACCAGAATAGTATTCAAAACACCTGCCCTAGACTTCTAATCCAGGGCAGGTGTTTATATTAATCCACGTTCCTTGGCAATACTAATCGCCATGGAACGTTTATTTACTTTTAATTTACTGTAAATACTTTTGGTATGCTGTTTCACTGTATTTAAACTTATACAGCGTCTCTTGGCAATTTGAATAAGGGTATCCCCTGTATTAAGCTCTAATAACATCTCTATCTCTGTCTTTGTCAATATATCGTTTTGCTTTGCTGACGGCATAAGATATTTTGGGTAATGCTTCGCTCTGGCATTTACCTTAATCAGAATCTCCTGGAATTCATTCTCATAACCTATATTAGGAAGCTTTTTTACTACAGCAAATATGATAGGCTGAATTGCAACACCCTCATATATTATAATCTGTTTCAAACCATGTTTCTTGGCTAGCAAATATGCCTTGAGAAAGAATCGAATTGCCTGCTCTTGCATATTTTTGCGATAGTAGATGATTGAATATAATATATAGCATTCAACTCGATCTGTGTCAAAACCAAACTCCTCACAACTTTTAGTTAAAGCATCTAGTTTTTGTTGTGCATCATACAAATCTTCTACTAAAATCTGTACTCTAATATGTTGTAGGAAATATCTAAAACTAACCAGATTATGAGTATCGTATAAGTCTTTTCGTTGCTCCGATATCCATATATTAATCTTCTCTATATTACGTCGCATGAGCCATATTTTAATATAGAAGGAATCAAATTTATAAAGATAATCTGCTTTACTTACATGCACCTTTATAATCTCTTCTTTTTTCCCCAATATATCATACTTATCTATGTCAAAAGATCGTTGGGTATCTAAAAGGAACAACTCTCCAAACAGCCCTGGTCCATACATATTGTACTTTCTGCAACCACATACTCCCATTCCAAGACACTTTACCGCCTCTTCCATACGGTATGACTGGCAATAGCGAATCCCCAAATAAAGCATTATCAAAGAATACAGTTGTTCTCCTAAATAATGTTCTAATATAGGATTATCTAAGAATCGTTCTATTCCATCCTCAAAATTCCATCGCCTTAGTAGTAAGAAAGTCACCATGTCCATTTCTTCATATATAAATATCTTATTAATGAGTTGATCCATGGTATACGTCTTATCGCTTTTCCTCACAATATGTATAAATTCATCTACTGTAGTCGTAGGGGATATAAGCATAATATAGACATACGTCAAATCCATGTGCACCCACTGAGCATCTGTCAGATCAGAAGTGGTATACTTGTGCATAAAAGCCTCATACCATTTGGCAAAACCAGTCATATCAAATTGTACAAGACTATTTATTATCTTCCAAAAAATTGCCTCTGCACTTCTCCTAATAAACTCTTCTGGAATACTATTATAATATTTCACATACTGAGCTTGGAATTTATGATTATCAGTAGTTTTTTGTAATTTTAACAAGGAGCGTGTTGCTTCTTCATATGCCCCTATCTTAATATTAAGTGCTGTCACACTCGCATAATCCTTCTTACCTTCATAGTAACGAATCGCCTCCTTGTTCACATTTATATATTCCTCTCTATCCAATAACACAGAAAACAATCTCTCTAAAAGGTTTTTTATAAATTTTGTAAAGACCAAATTACCTCTCTCATCCTTGACAAGAAAGCAATTCTTATTAGCAAATGCCGTAAGTAGGAGGTATTTGTCATTATCTCCGTAGATTATACGAATAACATCCTCATTAATCTCTTTAAAAGGGTATACCTTTTTTATTATTTCAAACTCTTCCTCTGTCCAATAATCAACTACTGCAGCTTTTAAATGCCATATTAACTGCTCTTGTACATGTTCTATCAATTCCGGATAAGTTCTTCCATACTTCTCATACTGAACTACCATAAGATCTAACAAGATCGGCATTGCAAAGATTTGGGTTGGCATAACAAAGCTATCCATCTCTAAATTACAATGTTTGAATACATTAATATACTGACGAATCTCATTCGTATTGAACATCAGATTAATACATGAGATTAAGTTCATTCGTTGTACCGTAATCTCATCAGTGACACAATCAGGAATCCTTCCCTTTGTAATAAAACAAATTCTAGAATCAGGAGGAAGACTCTTATTTATATCCACTATATATTTATCTAAAGGACCAAAAGCAACCTTCTCATAATGATCCCAAATCACCAATACAGAATCCTGCTCCTTGTTTATAGCATCCTTTAAAGTAATCATTAACTTTTCCGAACTCTCATTACAATCTACCCAATAAATGTTGTATTGGTTCGACAATTTACGATGTGTCATCCATTTTACAACCAGGCTTGTTTTCCCAAGGCCAGTTATCCCTTGTATGAACGTTGCATTATATAGTTTAATGCTTTTGTCCAGTATACCCAAAATACGGTCACTTATATATATTTCGTTATTCAATTTTGGAGGAATAAATAGACTGTGCCTCATTCTTTATCTCTTCCTTCCTATGATACTTTATTATTCGATTAATAGTATGTATGTTATCTAAAATATTACATTATTATAAATATATTATCAATGATAATCTATGTATAATCTACTAAAAACAAAAGCAACTTTGTCATTTCCCTCTGCTTCCCATCCAATAAAAAAAGAGTCCGTATACCGATGGTAACATCGAATACGAACTCTTTTATTATTCATAAATAAACTTCCTGGCTCTTTTATAACAAACTCTAAATTATTTAAGAGTAACTTTAGCGCCTTCAGCTTCAAGTTTAGTTTTGATTTCTTCAGCTTCTTCTTTAGCAGCTGCTTCTTTAACTACCTTAGGAGCTCCATCAACTACTTCTTTAGCTTCTTTTAAACCTAAGCCTGTAATCTCACGAACAACTTTGATAACTTTAACTTTGTTAGGGCCAACTTCTGTTAACTCTACATCAAATTCAGTTTTTTCTTCTACAGCAGCACCAGCGTCTGCAGCAGCAGCTACTACTACACCAGCAGCAGCGGAAACACCAAATTCTTCTTCACATGCTTTTACTAAATCGTTTAATTCTAATACTGTTAAGCTCTTAATAGCTTCGATAAATTCTTGAGTTGTCATTATTAATTACCTCCAATTAAATTTTAAATGAATTATACGGACCTTGTCCTTGTTACTATCTTAGGCATACGCCTGTCTGTCTAGGTTACAACCGATCTTACGCTTCTTTGCTCTCAGCAATCTGATTAAGAACTCTTGCAAAGTTTGTAATAGGAGATTGTAAGCTTCCAAGTAATTTGGAAATAAGAACTTCCCTGGAAGGAATGTTTGCAATAACTTTAACGCCATTAGCATCATAGAAGATTCCTTCTACTACTGCACCCTTAAATTCCAGTTTGTCATTTCCTTTTGCTACTTCGTTAAGAACTCTAGCTGGAGCTGTTGCATCTTCAATACCAAATGCAATTGCTGTAGGTCCTTCTAATGTAGCGTCTAATTGAGCGAAATCAGTACCTTCGAAAGCTCTCTTAAGCATAGTGTTTTTGTATACTTTGTATACAACACCAGCTTCTCTTAATTTCTTACGCATAGCAGTATCCTGCTCTACTGTTAAACCACGATAGTCAACAATAACTGCGGATTGCGCTTTAGAAGCGAACTCTTTAATCTCGTCTACAATAGGTTGTTTTAATTCTACCTTTGCCATTATGCTGTACCTCCTTATAGAATGGTGGCTGAAACCTCAGCCAAGGCACCGCCGCTATAATATGAAACAAAGTTTCTTCATGAAAAAACCTTGCTGTAAGACAGCAAGGTTCTATAAGTTCATACATGAATCTCTTATATTTCCTCGGTAGGCGTTTTCAACTTATGCCTTGCGGCACCTACTGTCTTCGGCAGCTATAAAAATCGTGCGTATCACGCTCGACCTTTAAGAGTATAACATGTAACTATAAAATGTGTCAATATTTTTTTAAAATGAAATCATTTATGTAATCATTCTAAACCATCATAGAAGCTTCTCTGGTTAACTCTTTGATTTTGTCGAATTCTCCTTTTTCCAAGAGGGATTCCTTGACCATCCAAGTTCCACCACAGGCATATATCTTAGAAAATCCAAGATAATCCTTTATATTGTTCAAATTCACGCCACCTGTAGGCATGAATTCCACCATATTATAGGGTGCTGACAGAGCTTTGATAGCAGGTAATCCACCATTTGCTTCTGCTGGAAAGAATTTGACCTTTGTAATCCCCAAATCCAATGCCAGTTCAATCTCACTAGCTGTAGCTACTCCAGGAATTATGGGAACTTGTTTTTCTTGACAGTATCTTACTGTCCGTGGATTTAGTCCAGGACTGACAATAAACTCTGCTCCTGCTGCTATTGCTGCATTCACCTGTTCATTGGTAAGCACTGTTCCAGCACCGATTAGCATCTCGGGATAAGCCTCTTTCATAAGTCGAATTGATTCACCAGCCGCTGCCGTACGAAAGGTAACTTCCGCACAAGGCAGCCCTCCTTCCACCAATGCTTCCGCAAGTGGTACTGCCTCCATTGGATTATTTATTTTTACAACAGGTACAATCTTAATCTTTCGAAGTTGCTCTATTACATCCTTCATATTACATCCTTCTTTCTACCAATGTGCTTTAGTTGCTGTTTCATTTGTTGTATGATTACGATAACTGAGCAAAAGACATAAGGCATCCAGTGTAAGATGGAGACTTTGGTCAAATAAAGAGCTAAGCAACTGGATGGAGCCTCTGCCTTTTCCACTGTCTGCTTTGACCGCTCCTGGTATAATCAGAAGTGTTTGAGCAAGTCTAGCCAAAGCCGACGTTTCTTTACTGGTGACTGCTATGACTGTAGCACCTATCTCTACGGCTTTTTTTGCATCATTTAAGACGTTGGCACTGTTTCCTGAGCCAGAAATAGCAATGAACACATCACCTTCCTTTATTGCAGGAGTAATGGTCTCACCCACAAAATAAACCTGATATCCTAGATGCATAAGACGCATGGCAAATCCTTTGGCACTGAATCCAGAACGACCTTCTCCATCCACAAATACACGTCTTGATTGATCTAGCTGATCCATTACCGCCTGTAGTTCTTCTTCTTTCACCTCACCAAGAACAGTTTTTACCTCTTCCAATATTTTTCCTAGTACTTCTACCATGACCTACCTCCGAATAGCTTCTGCAAACTTTCTTGCTGCTTCGCTTATATTCTCAGCCTGATTGATAGCAGAACCAACGATTACGATATCTACTCCGGCCCTTTTTATTACATCAATATTATCAAGCTTTACACCACCGGCCACTGCAATCTTTTTAATACCTTTCATCTGCCCACACATATGAAGCACCATTTTTTCTAAGCCTTCCCCATGGTTATCCAAGGGAAGATGTACACCAAAAATCGCCTCTGGAAATTCTTTTTTTAGCACCTCTAATTTCTCATCAGATACTTCCAAAAGATCAATCATATATTCTTTGCCAAATTCTTTGGCAACTATCTGACAGGCTCTCAGTGTGGAAATCGAGGAGAATCCCATTACTGTAGGGATATCTCCACCTGCTTCATATGCCTTATGGAATTCATATGCACCTTCATCGCAAGTCTTAATATCTGCAAGAATGCATTGATTATAATACTTTTTCTTTAATACACTCACACTGTTCTCCAGGCCAAAGTCCTTTATTAAAGAAGTCCCAACTTCAATAATGTCTGCATATTGGTTACACTGGGAGATAATCTCGTCAGCCTGATCCACAGATACACGGTCAATCGCTACCTGTAGTCTCATTATTTTCTCTCCTTTATATAAGAGTCTAGCTCTTCTCTTGTAGGCAACCCTTCGTTATCACTTAATACAGATACTTGAATGGAACCAATTGCATTTCCTCGGTCTATCATCTCTTTTTCAGGTAATCCTTCCAAGTACGCACTGATAATACCTACTGCAAATCCATCTCCAGCACCTACTGTATCTACAACGTTTTCTACCTTGTATCCAGGATAAAAAGTTTTACCTTGACCGGATTCTACATAGGCTCCCTTAGCGCCTTCTTTCACAATTACGATCATGGCACCCTTCTTGCGATAGAACGCAGCAATGTCCTCCGGATTATCACTGCCCATCAAAACGAGTCCCTCGTTTGTACCTGGGAGAACAACATCTGCCTTAGACGCAATATCATTGATAGTCTCAATCATAACCTGCTTACTTTCCCATAAGGTAGGACGAAGGTTAGGATCAAAGCTGACTAATAATCCATGCTCTCTGGCTCTCTCAATTAGACGATAGGTTGCCTTTCTGCAGCTCATGGAAAGCGCCGGTGGAATTCCGGTAATATGAAGAACTTTTGCTCCTTCAAAATCTACTTTTTCTACATCTTCCACAGATAGATGAGAAGCCGCACTGTTCCTTCTAAAATAGAACACTTCAGGATCTCCAACAGAAGCCTTACTTTTTAACTGATATCCGGTAAAGTAATTCGGATCTCTTGTAATCTGTGTATCTAGTCCCTCCTGCTTTAACTTATTTTCAATATATATTCCGAAAGGATCCACTCCCAGTCTCGTTACATAAGCTACGGAGTGTCCTAGTCTTTTAAGACCTATCGCAACATTGACTTCGGCTCCTGCAAGAAGTCTGATGAACTCCTCTACTTCATACAGTTTACCTTCTGTTTTAGCTACAAACAAAGCCATAGGTTCTCCGAAAAGAATTACTTCTGACATATCATTTCCTTTCCGGCTAGATTATGTGGTCTCCCTCACAACCAGCTCAGGCAGTACAATCAATGTGGCTAATTCCCTATTCTTAGCCAGAACATCTAAAAGAAGTTGCACCGTTAATTGACTGAGCACTTCTCCTTTGTTATTCACTGTTGTAAGCCCCGGATTACAGGTATACGAATATTCTGAGTTATTACAACCTATCAATGCCATCTGTTCTGGAATCCTAATGCCCATCTTTGTCCAGGTATTCAGCGCACCGACTGCTGTAAGATCTTCTCCAAATATAGTACCGTTATATCCCTTCTCCAAAAGAAGTTTTGCCATCCGGGCTCCGCCTTCTAAACCGTACGATGTACGGTAGATATGTTGCTCAGGGTTCTCATAACCCAGCCTTTTCATTTCTCTAACAAATCCTTCTGCTTTTCGGTCAGCAGCATTCGTATATTTATCAATCACATAAGCAAGTCTGTGGATTCCTTTGTCATGAAGATGGCGAGTAGCAAGCTCCATGCCATGAGCTTCGTCTACAAGCACAGAATACACATTCTCCCGTTCAATTTTACCATTAGCCATTACAATCGGTATATCGCTAAGTGTATTTAACATCTCTTCATCGCACATATCGTTAAAGATAGATCCAACCAGTATAATGCCATCTACTTTTCTCTCTGACAGCATGTTAAGATACCTTCTTAGATCTTCCTGGTTCTCACCGGTATTGCACACCAGAATCATATACCCAAGAGATGAAAGCTTCCGTTCCATAATAAAAGATGTCATAGCATAATGGGGGACGCGTAAATCGACAACTACAATTGCTACTGTCTTCATAGAACCTGACACCAGGCCTCTGGCAATAGCGCTTGGTTGATACTCATTTCGATTCAGGATTGCTTGAATCTTTTGTCTTGTCTTTTCACTGACATTCTCTTTATTATTGATAACACGGGATACAGTTGCAATGGATACACCCGCTTCTTTTGCAATATCATATATGTTCATACCATTTCCTCAATTTCCAAGATTATGTTGACATTATATCATATTTTCACCTAATAAATTCATTTATTTTCATTGAAACGAGGGGAATGCTATCATGCAATTTTCGGCTTGCTTTCTAGTAATTCATACGCTGCTAGCAGACCGTTATCTATCAATCGACCTTAACTTTAACAACAACTTTCTTTACTTTACAAGGTGATTCACCAATGCATCTAGGCTGATGGCCATCATCCGGTGATACAATAGCAAATGCTCCTTTCGTCAAGTGTATTCTTCCACTTATCTTAGGTGCTTTAAAAAATTCAAGATCACGACTAGCATCGTAACCGGTGTCCTCTTCTAGTTCTCTTTTGGGGATGAAACCAAAAAACTCTTCCCCTTCCACCATGTATTGAATATCAAAGTATTTCCTGTGAGCCTCAAACATACACTCTGTCGCAGGTTTTGTTGTATATTCCTGAACTTCAGCATATACATTGTCACCATCTATCACAATTCTTCCTTCTGATAGATTTGAAAAATCTGTTTCTTGTAGAAATCGAAAAGCCTTTTTGAACTTTTCATCGTTATAATCGTAAGCTGCTTCATTACCTATTATTGTTGTTAGCACTCTTTATTCTCCTTTATTCCTGATGCCTCTAGAATCTCATCGTAAAGCCCACTTGCTGCTTCCGAGTTGTAGCAGTACATTAGTAGTACATCCAGCACATATGGAGAAAAAGTCAATTTCGTCATTCTTTTTGCAAATGCCATAGCTGCCATCTCACTTAACGCAATAATTCGCGAGCGATTGACAAATGGCTTTCTCCACAAATCAATTTTCTCAGTCTGGGTATAGATTGTCTTTGCATTTCTATATTCGATTCCATGGAATAGCTCATGAGCGAGTAAAATATCTTTCAAATCAAAATCTATAAGGTACTTCTCTAAATTTTCCTTACGAATTAACCCTTTTGCTTTTTTTACGCAATCCATAAAGACGGTAATCTGATCTGGTTCTACATACTGAGCAAATATAACATGCCCTCCTCCGTTAGGTATATCAGGAAAAGACATTTTGAAACCTTGTTTTTCTATGATAGCGGAGACGGAATCGTTAGGGTAATCACAAAGAAGCTTTTCTGCTTCTTGTTGTCCACAAAGATTTGCTTTTACACAATATTCTATTTTCTTCTCTGCAGAGATCTTTCTCTCTAGAGGTTCATGATAATATGCATAACCCGACCATTGTTCATCCGTAAGCTCGGTAAGTACCGCTAGCATATCGGCGATTGAATATACAGGCATCTTCTCAGGTTCCTTTTTCCCTAACATATCCCGTCTCCTTTTCTTTTATCTAGAAATTTTAGAGAGCATCCTTTTTAACGAAATCTTTTATACTAAACTCTTGGCTGCTACTATAATAAGTTCTTCATTTGGATCCATGCACTGCATCTCAACATCCATTAGCATAAGCACCTGTTCTAGGTTTCCTGTACCATTAAAGTCCATAACTCTGGCACCTACGCAGAAGTAATAGTCTGGACGCAGAATAGAATCTGCTTTGTATACTGCCATCTTCTCCCAAAGTTCAGATACTACGCTTCTATAAGAAGCTG
Source organism: Bacillota bacterium (assembly GCA_023411225.1). Lineage (GTDB taxonomy): Bacteria > Bacillota > Clostridia > Lachnospirales > Lachnospiraceae > KM106-2. The sequence continues at coordinate 1,258 of JAEYPA010000042.1, read as the reverse complement.
CTTTTGTTTTAACCGTAGTACCGTCAGTTCTCTGTACTTTAATGAAACCTTTTTTATCAAGAATACGCAGTGGCCTTTTGTCCTTTTCTGTTGCCTGAAATACATAGAAGTTTGATGTCCGGCATACCAATTCAATATCCTTATCATTCTTTCTAAGGTCAGTGGCTGCAATTGTTCTTGCCTCATCAAGGGAACATTCCTTCATTAGATCTGCCGTCTTAACTTCTGTGGAACCAAGGGCAATAGCTGTCAGCTTGGAGGTCTGTTGATCAATCTCAATATGTACTTCTACGGTATCAGGGGAAGCACCACTTTCTACTGCTTTGTCAATTGCTTCTCTCTTAATAGACAAAATGTCTTCTGGTGTCGGATTTGGAACAACACGTTCTACCGCATCTCGTACCATAGCAAGCGCTACTCCGATAGAAGAGATAACCTCTGCATTCTCTGGAACACTGTATTTCAGATTCATTTTGTTCGCGCAGAACCCAATTAGGGAAGTGGCTCCACCACCAACTCCTACTAGAGAAATCTGATCATGCTCTAATTTGTATTTATCAGCAAGTTCTAGAATAACTGGGGAGATTTTCTCATATGCTCTAGTTAGAATCTGGGTTGCTACTTCTTCTACTGAGATTCCTAGATAATCTGCCACAGGCTTCATTGCTTTTCTAGCTGAATTAGCATTTCCATAAGAGAAGTGCTCTGGTTTAACCAATCCAAGTACATTGGCTGCACAGGAATTTGTAATAGTAATTCTCTTACCATTTCTTAATTTGATTGCCACATAATCGGATGGATCACCCTTCTTTGGAGAGAACAATTCTAACTGAGGATCTACGATTTCCTCTTCTGGAGTAAACACTGCATAGTCAAGACCTGCAATATGAGCAGAACGAGGGCCTACATCGCTAACACCACCCTTATGAATACGAATCATACTTCCTCCGGCCACACCGAGAACACGTACATCTAAGGAAGTAATATAGGTTCTATGTCCACCTACTATAGAATAGTCAATGGCAGGGCGGCCATTTTTAATAACGCCAATGTTAGTTGTTGTTCCTCCAACTTCAAAATATACACCGTTTGAAGCACGCAGATACATAAGAGAACCCATTACAGAGGCAGCAGGGCCAGAAAGCATGGTGAGAACAGGACGTTTTTTCATCTCGTTTATCTCCATAACACCGCCATCACCTCTCATGATCATGAGTGGTACATTTACGCCAGCAGCACGTACGCTCTGTTCTGTAGA
>JAEYPA010000016.1 GCA_023411225.1 Bacillota bacterium | reverse complement strand
GATATAGATACTGCTACTTCCCTTCATCTGGATGGCAGGCTGAATAAAGCATGGTATTCTACAGATGAGGAGGAAGAACTTCATGGACGTATCTATGGAAAATGGAGCGAGATAAAGCCAGTAGCCTATCAATTTATTAAGGGAAGCAGGACGCCGCTTTCTATGAAAATTGTATTTCAAATCAACCAAGAACAACTTGTAAGCTTATTACAAAATAGCGGGTTATCGATTACTCCTGCAGATGTTAATGGACTGTATTTGAATCTGCGTTATGACAGCAAAGGATTGTATGTTATTACGGGAAGTAGTTTAAAATTATTTTCTATGGATAAGAGTCTAGAGCATTATTGGGATGATGCTATCAAACAATTCTTTCACAAGGCGCAAATTGTTTATACAGAAGAATAAGGTAAGAACTTAACAAAAAAGTAAATATAAATCTTTATTAGCACTCACATTGATTGAGTGCTAATTTTATCTTGACAAGGGATAGGGTAAGTATTAATATAATAGATAGCCGGAAAACAGAAGGTGTTTTCCAACAATCATATACAAGAAAAGGAGCGATTATTAATGAGCAGACAACAAGGAAGTTTATCTATTAACTCAGACAATATTTTTCCTATTATAAAAAAATGGTTGTATAGTGACCATGATATCTTTATACGAGAATTAGTATCCAATGGTTGTGATGCCATTACCAAGCTGAAGAAATTAGAGGTGATTGGAGAGGTTTCCTTCCCTGAAGATCATGCATTCCGTATAGATGTAGTGGTAAATCCAGAAAGGAAGACCATTTCTTTTAGCGATAATGGTATTGGTATGACAGAAGATGAGGTACAGGAGTACATTAATCAGATTGCTTTCTCCGGAGCAGAAGCATTTCTTGCTAAATACAAGGACAAGACCAACGAAGACCAGATTATCGGACATTTTGGTTTAGGTTTCTATTCCGCTTTTATGGTAGCAGATAAAGTTACCATCGATACCAAGTCCTATAAAGAGGATGCCAAAGCGGTATATTGGGAGTCTGATGGCGGTACCGAATTCATAATGGATGATTCCGATAAGGAGACAACCGGTACTACCATTACATTATATCTTAACGAAGATAGCTATGAATTCTGTAACGAATATCGTGCTAAGGAAGTATTGGACAAATACTGTTCCTTTATGCCAGTTGAAATCTATTTTACTAATGCCAATGCAAAGTTAGAGGAGCCTAAGGAAGAGCCAAAGGATGAAGTTATTGATGCAGAGGTGGATGAAGAAGGTAATGCGACTGAAAAATCAGAGAAGAAAGAACCAAAGAAGCCGGAACCAATCAACAACCCAACTCCACTTTGGACCAAGCATCCAAATGATTGTTCAGAAGAGGAATATAAGGAATTCTATCGCCATGTATTTCATGATTACAAAGAACCTTTATTCTGGATTCATCTGAATATGGATTATCCATTTAACTTAAAGGGTATTCTTTATTTCCCTAAGATTAATACTGAATATGATTCCATTGAAGGAACTATTAAGCTATATAACAACCAGGTATTTATCGCAGATAATATCAAAGAAGTAATTCCTGAGTTTTTAATGCTTCTTAAGGGTGTTATTGATTGTCCTGACCTTCCTCTTAACGTATCCAGAAGTGCTCTTCAGAATGATGGTTTTGTAAAAAAAATCAGCGAGTACATTTCCAAGAAGGTCGCTGATAAGCTAGTAGGAATGTACAAGGTAGAACGTGAAAACTATGAGAAATACTGGGATGACATCAATCCATTTATCAAATATGGCTGCTTAAAGGATGAAAAGTTTAGAGATAAGATGAAAGACTTTATTATCTTTAAGAACTTGGAAGGCAAATATATCACCTTACCTGAGTATGTAGAAGCTGCTAAGAAGGCTTCAGGAGAAGCTAATACGGAAGACACAGGGGCAGAAGAAGTTAAGAGCGAAGAAGTTAAGAGCGAAGAAGCTAAGACCGAAGAGGCTAAGACGGAAGAAGCCAAAGATAAAGCTGAACCAGTTAAGGATACTGTATATTATGTAACGGACGAACAACAACAAAGTCAATATATCAATATGTTTAAGGAAAATGGATTAGATGCTGTTATTCTTACGCATAATATCGACCAGCCATTTATCTCTCAGTTAGAGCAGGCGAAGGATGATATCAAATTCATGAGAATTGATGCTGATGTAACAGAAAGCTTTAAAGATGAGGTAACTAAGGAAGATGAAGAAAGCTTAAAGACAAAGACAGAAGCGTTGACTGAGAAGTTCCGCAAAGTTCTTGGAAAGGAAAAATTAGAGGTAAAAGTTGAGAAGTTAAAGAATTCCGAAGTTTCCTCTATGATTACTTTATCTGAGGATACTAGAAGAATGCAGGATATGATGAAGATGTACAGCATGTACGGTGGTGGAGCTGATATGTTTGGTGGAGGGGAAACACTTATACTAAACGCTAATAACTCCTTAGTACAGTATGTATTTGATCATAAAGACGAAGAAAAGACAGATCTATTCTGTGAACAGCTTTATGATCTGGCCTTAATTAGCCACAAACCATTAGATGCTGCAGCTATGACGAAATTTATTAAGCGCAGTAATGACATTATGAATATGCTTGCCAAATAGAGTAATAATCATCCACCCGCACAGCGGGTGGTTTTTCATTTTCGGGCATAGCCCTAATACCACTAGCTGCGCACAAGTGCGCTTTTTAGTTGGCCTGCCAGCCACGCGTCAGTTTACTTGCTACCCGT
>JAEYPA010000015.1 GCA_023411225.1 Bacillota bacterium | reverse complement strand
ACGGGTAGCAAGTAAACTGACGCGTGGCTGGCAGGCCAACTAAAAAGCGCACTTGTGCGCAGCTAGTGGTATTAGGGCTATGCCCGAAAATGAAAAACCACCCGCTGTGCGGGTGGATGATTATTATCTTTATGAGAATCGAATTTCCCATCAAAAATATTTTCTACTTCCCCAAAGATTACTTTTCTTTAGATACAAATACTCATTATACGCTTTTTCAAGAATCTGCTTTTCATTGGAGAACTTTAATAAGTGGTACGCTTCATGGAATTTATAATATCCGGAATCCATGAAATATTCTTCACGTTGTGGTTTACTATAATAACTATCTGACATCATTAGATACCAATGAACGTCTTTCATTACAGTATCAAGGGGTGTACTAAAGCTATACTGACTTTTTCCGACATATTTGATGATGGAAGCCTGTACTCCTGTTTCCTCGCATACTTCGCGAATAGCAGTTTCCTTATATTCCTCACCTTCCTCAACAGTCCCCTTTGGCAAAACCCAGCCTTCATACTTATTGCGATAATTTTTATATAGTAGTAAAATCTTTCCTCTGAAAATAACCACACCGCCACAGCTCGTTGCCTCAATCATTGCAAAGCCCCCTGTTTCTATTAGGTGTGTACATACTTGTGAATTAGTATAACTCTTTTCCTAGATTATTTCAAGCCGAAAAAATCAAGCCGAAACATAGGAGAATTTGCAATATAAGCAATGATTACTTATTTTTATAATATGCTTGAAAAACTTTCTTGGCAATTGGAACAGCTACTTCTGAACTAGAACCACCTTCTTCGATACAAACACTAACCACAATATCTGATTTTTTATCTGTAGAGGAATATCCAACGAACCAGACGTAAGGCTCTACTCCTGTTTTCTCAGCTGTTCCAGTCTTGCCGGCCACTGTATACTTTCTATTTTTAAGGGCTGTAGCTGTACCTGAAGTCACTACAGACTCCATCAAACCAGATAGGATCTTAGCCTCCTCACTACTCATTAAAGTAGCATAGGAACTTGGTAGATACGTTTTTACTGTCTTCTGGTCTGCACTTAGAACCTCATCTACCATATATGGATTCATAAGAACTCCGTCATTAGCAATTGCAGAAACAATCATGGCCATATGCATAGGAGTGATGGTTGTCTCTCCCTGACCAATAGCTGTCTGAGCAGTCATCCACAAATCATCCGATTCCTTATAACTTACTTTACTCCCCTTAAGAGGGATACCCAAATTCTCAAAGGAAGAATTAAACAGCAACTGCTTAGCCGTACTCATAAAGGTTTCGTAAGAAGTTTCAGATAACATTTTGGCGAATGCGCCATTACAAGACTTGGCAAAAGCACTTTTCAAAGTAAGATTACCATGTCTTTTTCCATGATAGCATTCCACATCTTTTCTATCGGTGGAAAAGCTACCATCACATTTATAGGTAAAGTCCATATACGTAGGATGTTCTCTAATATAGGATAGAGCAGTTACTATTTTAAAAACAGAGCCTGGTGGATAAGCTGACTGAGTAGCTCGGTTAATTAGAACCGAGTCCTTATCATCTAGGCTAATAAGATTCTCCCAATTCTTTGACACTGTGTTAGGATCATAATCCGGCTTGGATACCATAGTCAGAATTCTACCTGTGCTTGGTTCCATAACAACTACAGCTCCTTTGTATTTACCCAGAGCATCACTTGCTACTTTACTTAGATTTACATCCAAAGAGGTCTTAATATTATCCCCCGCACTCTTCTCTCCATTTAAACCATTTAAGGCCTTATTAAGTCCATTAATACTAGACGTAAGAAGGGTAAAGCTCATACTATTTTCCAGTCCTGTTTTCGTCTTGTCATATCGGCCAACTGTAGGACTAAAAAGAGAGCCATAAGGGTATTTTCTGACCATATTCCCTTTGTTATCATACTCTGTCTTTGCAAGAATCTCTCCGCTACTGCCCAAAATCATGCCTCTCTGTATCGTTTCCTCCAACAGAGTTGCTCTCTTATTGTAGCTACTATTAATAATATATTTGCTATCCACGAGTTCAAATCGTACTAGATAGGCAATGATACCTACAAACATGAGAACAAAGGTATAAGTAACAACAAGTGCCTCACGGTTTCTCTTTTTAGTAGGTTTCTTCCCTGTCAAGGTATCTCTCTGATACTCCCTGTCTTTCCCTGTATGAACTTCTTTCTCTTTTTTCTTTTTCAATTGCATCTACCTCGTCTTGATTTAATACATATAATCCCTGAATGATACTAAATATAATCAATGTACTGAGTACAGAACTACCACCACTACTAACTAATGGTAATGTAACACCTGTAGAAGGAATAAATTTGGTCACTCCTCCTATGGTTAAGAATACTTGGAAAATATAAAGAACACTTAATCCCAAAGCGATTAACCGGTAAAAATCGTCTCTCATCTTCATCGAAATATTGATAAACATTAAAAAGCAAGATAAACAGATTAGAATGATACAAATTCCTACTATTCCACCCATTTCTTCCATAATTGCAGAAAAGATAAAATCCGAGGATACCACTGGGATACTGCCTGGCAAACCTCTTGTAAGTCCCATTCCAAACCATCCTCCTGTTCCAATGGCAAATAAAGACTGGGCAATCTGATACCCACCGTTATCTATGACACTAAAAGGATCCTTCCAAGCAATTACTCTGACTCTAACATGATTAAAGATTTTATAGGCACCAACAGCCGCTCCAAAACCCCCTGCAAATCCTGCTAGCAGATACCAGATATTACAGGTGGCTACATAAAGCATAATCAGATATGTCATAAAAAAGATCAATGCTCCACCTAAATCTTTTTCCAAGACTAGCACAATTACATGAGCCGCTGCTAGAATAGTAACTTTAACTACTGCTTTAAAATCCTTAGCTTTGCTAAAACAAGAGGCCACAAAAAATACAAACAGAATTTTTACGAATTCAGATGGTTGCAAACCAAATCCACCTATAATAATCCAGTTTTTTGCCCCATACTTGGCTTTACCAAAAACCAGTACTAGGAGAAGGCAGGCCAGACCTGCTAAACCATAAAACCAGCCAAATTCTTTCAGATAACGAATCTTCTTAATAATAAACGGAACAACTATACAAATACCTAATCCAGCACAAATGAAAATAAACTGTTTAATTGCCTCATCCATCTTTAGCCTTGTTAGCATAACAAGACCAATCATTAGCAGCATCAACATATTGTTGAATACCAACTGAGACATCTTTTTATAGGCAACCTTGTATAAAATAATAGCAAATACAAGAGCCAGCACTTGAGCTGCATAAAATATGCTAAGACTAACGATCTTTCCAGTATCAGACAGATCACTGCCCAGATAAATACATACAAAACAGGCTGCCTGAATTAAAAAAATCAACATAATCTGTAACCGGTATACATGAGCTTTACTCTTATCACTCTTTCTTCGAAATACTGTAAAGCTGTACAAAGTATAAACATTAATCAATAGACAAATGATATACTTTATAATCGTTATAACAATACCTTCCATTCCTTCACCTACTCAATACCGCGTTTGTAATGTCCTTTTGTAAAGTTCTTTACCGAAAAATCTGATTCCCGGCACTCAAAAAACGTCATTACATACGCTTCTATTATGGTCTGTACTTCATCCCCATTTTCTAGGGTAAAGTCCAGACGCAGATTGGTCGGAGACAGTTCCATAATCTCCTCACTCTGCTTCAACAATACAATTGGATCTGCATTGTAAATAACATTATAACAATATTTGCAATAATTACATACTATAAAATTCTTGCCATAACGATCCTTAAGTTGGTAATACCCAAAGTTTTTTGTACAACCTTTCGTATTTTTTACCAGACACTGTGCGGAAGTCATAAGAGGAACATGACCATAGACAATGAAATCAAAGTTTTCACAACCCAAGCTTTTAAGCTCTTTTTCGTTTAATTCTAAAGGTGCAGTAAAATGAGTAATTCCCTGCTCTTGATAAAATTCTTTCGCCTCCTGATTCATGGTATACATACTGTAATCAAGAACCAGTGAGAATCTATCTTTGAAATACTTTTTTGCAAAACTTAATTCCTCCAGACAGTGGAGGACAAAGCCTTTCACTCCGGCAATAGCAGAGTCTACATCTGTAGATTCAAGTTCCTTCCACTGCTTTTCAAATAATTCATACGCATCTCGTCGAAAGACATGAGGCATGATTAGATAGAAATCTTTCTTCGTCTTTTTTCCAAGAGCAAAGCCTTGCATCAAGTCAATCTGGTCCATTCTATAATAAATTGCTGTAATCTCTTCGTAACGTTCTGCTACTCTTAACTGCTCCTCATTGGACACGCAGACAACTAATCCTGTCGTTAACTCATCTGTTTCTACATTTCCTTCACTCTCAGAATCTATATCACTGGTAGTCTCTAAATCTACAGGATTCCTTTTATAACTGGAAACTATTTTCTTTTCAAGTTCTTCAATGCCAGCTCTACGAAGATCATTTAGCGCACTGACTGGAAGGAATAAAGAACCAGTCAGCTCTACGGACAGATTCTCCAGTACAAAAGCAGTATCATTTAACTTATTTAGCTGTTTCTCTACTGTTTCCTCTGTGGCTGGCTGTTTATTGGCAACCTCGGCAACTGCACCAACTACACTGCATTTATAATCTCTACAGGATAACGTAAGTCTCATTGGATGATTACTGCTAGCACAAAATTGCATCCTAACAGGAACCTTTCTATTATGTTTCATAAATAGATCCTGCAGGGTATCAAGCAAATACTGGTTCTTCGTACGATATACCAAATCCCCTTTAGAAAAGGATAAGCCATATTTGAAATTTGAGACCAGCTTTTCTCCTGCACTTGCACCATTTTTTAGCGTATATTCGTAGACCTGCTGATTCTTTCCCCTAATCTCAAGGATATCCTGACCATAGACCTCTTTCTCCAGTCTGATAGCAGCCTGATTACTTTTAATACTTTCTACTTGTCCAACCAATACACCATTGTGATTAGGACGTTCTGGAGACATCATCTGCAATCCATTATGACAGGTATAATACCCTGTACTAAAACTACCTCTATTATAAAGATCCATCATATTGGCTATATCCTGCTCAAATTCTTTTTGGTTCTTCTTTAAATAGGTTTCATATCCCTTCGGACCAAGTGTCAGGTACAAATCTACATACTTTCGATATAGATACGCCACATAAGCTGCATACTCCGGACGTTTCATGCGTCCTTCGATCTTAAAAGAATCAATTCCAGCCTCCACCAACTGTGGTATGATAGTTAAGGTACAGATATCCTTTGGACTAAGTAGAAATGGCTTACTTCTATCAGATATCACATTTCCAGCTTCCTTTAATTCATAAGGCATTCGACACGTCTGGGCACAACGTCCACGATTTCCACTTCTACCACCTAACATACTGCTCATTAGGCATTGACCGGAATAGCTATAGCATAAAGCCCCATGGACAAAGCTCTCTATCTCAAGGTCTGTATGGTCTCTGATTGTTTTAATCTCCAAAAGACTAAGCTCTCTGCTGGTTACCAATCTGGTTACTCCATATTGTTTTAAAAGCTTTGCTCCTTCTGCCATAGTAAGTGTCATCTGGGTCGAGGCATGAATTGGTAATTTAGGAAAATGTTCATGTATGAAATGCATCACCCCAACATCCTGAACGATTACAGCATCCAACCCTGCTTCATATGGCTTTTCCAAATATTTATATAACTGTTTCTTAATCTCTTCGTCCTTTAGCAACGTATTTACTGTCAAAAACAATTGTTTGCCGTGAATATGAACATACTCAATAGCTTTTAGTAACTCCTCATCATCAAAATTATTGGCATATGCTCTAGCCCCAAATGCGCTACCACCAACATATACTGCATCACAACCACCATTAATTGCAGCAACCATGGTATCATATGACCCTGCTGGGGCAAGTATCTCAATCTTTCTCATAATACTCCTATCTTATTATCTTTAAGTCACTCTCCATAATAGTAAAAAAGACTGTCTGGTTCCCCATATACAGCCTTTCATTTTCCTATCATTTTGTTGCACCAAGCTTAGCATTTAACTCAATAATAGTTTTCTCTGCCTCTTGATTCTTTTTCTCTAGCTCTTTTATCTTATGCTGCATGAGTTCTAACTCTGTTTGTCGTCTCATCGCATCATGTTTCAAATCAAATAAATCCTCATTGGACTGAGCACGGTCTGATTCCAATTCCTGAATCTTCTGCTCTGCTTTAAAGTAGTCATCGGCCAGATTCACCTCTAAAAGAACATTCTTTAAGTCGGAATCCATACGGTTATACCAGTCTTCATTCTTTAGGGCTGTCAGTTTCTTATTAATATAATTAGCAATCTGCTCTAAATAATCTGGGCCTTCATACCCACATATAACATACTTTTTATTATTAATAATAACTTCAACATCCGTTTTCTTATCCATGAGACCGCCCCTTAAAGTTTATTATATATCCACATATTTCTCCTATGCTACTATGGTAATTATACCATAAACCCACCATATGACAACAGAAAAATGACCGTTTATGGCTTACTCTTACTCTGCCATCTTCTTCAATCCAAAATGTTCATAAGTCAAATCTGTTACCATTCTTCCTCTTGGAGTTCTTTGTAGTAGCCCATTTTGAATTAAATACGGCTCATAAACATCCTCAATGGTTCCTGCATCCTCTCCAATTGCAGCTGCAATAGTATCCAATCCGACCGGTTTACCACCAAACTTCTCAATCATTGCCATTAAAATCTCACGGTCTATATTGTCTAGTCCAAGTTTATCTACCTCTAAAAGATCTAAGGCAAACCTAGCAACCTCTTTAGTAATCTTTCCATCGTATTTAACCTGCGCAAAATCACGAACTCTCTTTAATAGGCGGTTAGCCAATCTTGGGGTCCCACGGGAACGTTTGGCCATTTCTTTAGCTCCCTCTAATTCTATCTCCACATTTAATACTTTGGCTGAACGTAGAATAATCTCCGTTAATTCTTCTGGGGTGTAGAATTCAAGACGGTTCACCACTCCAAATCGATCTCGTAATGGGGCTGTCAGCATGCCTGCTCTGGTGGTAGCTCCCACCAAAGTGAACTTTGGCAACTCCAAACGGATTGACCTGGCTGTCGCTCCTTTACCAATAACAATATCTATAGCATAATCCTCCATGGCAGGATATAATACCTCTTCCACCTGTCTGTTTAGCCTGTGAATCTCATCTACAAAAAGTAAATCTCCATCCTGAAGATTGTTAAGTATCGCCGCCATTTCTCCAGGTTTCTCAATTGCAGGACCAGAAGTAATCTTAATATTAACATCCATTTCATTGGCTATAATCCCTGCTAAAGTTGTTTTTCCAAGACCGGGAGGTCCATAAAGTAGTACGTGGTCTAAAGGCTCTCCTCTCTTCTTAGCGGCTTCTATATAAACCTTCAGATTATCCTTCACCTTGCATTGACCGATGTAGTCTTTTAATAGTTTTGGACGTAAATGATTTTCAATTTTTAAGTCTTCCTCCATAATTTCAGTGGAAATTACGCGATTATTCATCCTGTTCAAACCTTTCTCGTTCTTTTATCCTATCTTTAGAAAAAGGACATCTTCTTTAAACTTTGCTTTAATACAGTCTCCACATCGATACCCTCTGTGATATCCACCTGTCGCACTGCCTTCATAGCATCTGTACTGGAATATCCAAGGGCCACCAGAGCTTGAACAGCTTCGTTGCGAATGACTTTGATATCATCCTTCCCTTGCTCAACAGATAGCTGATGTTCCATAGTGTTAGAAAGTTTTTGTTCAAATACATCCTCTAACTTTAGCTTATCCTTTAATTCTAGTATCAACTTTCCAGCTGTCTTTGCTCCTATCCCAGGAGCCTTGGATATCGTCTTTACATCATCTGAAAGAACTGCGAATCGTAACGTATCCGGAGAAATCGCTCCTAAAATACCTAGAGCCACCTTAGGTCCAATACCGTTAACAGTAATAAGAAGCTTGAAGATATTCAAATCATCCTTCGTAGTAAACCCATAAAGGTTTACCGCATCCTCTCTGACATAAAGGTAGGTGTGAATCCTTACTGTCTCACCTATTTCAGGAAGGTCATCCATCACGGTAAGTGGTACCCGTATCTCATAACCTATTCCACCAGTTTCCACAACGATGGTGTCAATTCCTATATATTCTAACTCTCCTTTTATATATGCAATCATACAAACTCCTTATTTCTTATTACTTGTGGCAGAATCCACCACTCTTACATTAAAGTTGAAAATACACTAATGGCATTTTGGTAAACTTTCATCTGCCAAGGGCGGTCACACCACTCTTCATAACTAATCTCCCTACAGTCATCAAGAGTTTTTAAAATATCCTGCCTAATATCTTCAATAACATGAGAATTACTCATGAATAACCCATTTTCATAATGTAGATAAAAGCTACGGTAGTCCATGTTAATTGTTCCAACAATACCACAGGATTCATTTATAATACACTTTGCATGAATAAATCCCGGCTCATATTCATAGATACGAACGCCCTCTTTCAAAAGTGGACCATAGTTATAGTTGGTAAGAAGCTTAACATTCTTCTTATCCGGTATTCCTGGACAAATAATGCGTACATCCACCCCACTTTTAGCAGCCGTAATCAGCATTTGCCGCATATCATCCTCTATAATCAGATACGGAGTAGTAATGTATACAAAATCACTGGCATACTGAATAATCTGCATATATACATTCTCAATTGGGTTTTTAGGGTTGTTAGCAGGTCCATCTGAAATCACATGACAGTATTCCTTACTCTCTGGGAAATCCATTGTTGGCCGATATGGATTATAATCCAAATCTTCTTCGTTGGCACAGGCCTCCCACATCTGTAAGAAGGTAATAGTTAACCCCCATACGCCTTCACCAACCACCTTTACTCCATTATCCTTCCAGACACCAAAGCGGTTTAATAAATTAGCATACTCATCCGCAATATTAAATCCGCCAGTATACCCAATATTGCCATCTATGACAACAATCTTCTGGTGAGAGCGATAATTCATATATAATTTATCGGTATATTTGTGCACCGGATTAAATACCCGAATTTCAAAGCCTTCTTTTCTCAGTTCCTTTTCAAAATCATTTGGTGTTCGAAACATAGCCCCAAAATCATCAAACATGAACATAACCTTCACCCCTTGATTTATACGTTCCACAAGGATTTCATGCATATGATCCCAAAGTGCTCCATCCGCCACAATAAAAAAGTTTACTAAGACAAAATTCTTTGCCTTACTAATCTCATCAAACATATCATCAAAAGCATCCTCACCCATCGGAAAATAGGAAATGGAATTATTCTTAAATAGTGGAAATCCCTCTGTCACCATATATTGGCTAATTCTAAACTTCTCCGGAAACTCTCTTCGATACTCCTCTAATACCTCAGGATCTTGTACGGCGTAGGTAAAGCCATGATTTAACTTAGCTAAGATTTTCTTCTCCAGTTTTTTCTTACCAGTTGCCTTGCCCCATAAGGCATACATAATATGTCCGGAAATTGGAAGCACCAACACGATATAGATCCAAGACATCTTATAAGACATACTACGTTCATCATTAACTAGACTAAAAATCAGCATAACACTGGCAACCACTAAAATAATATAAAAATACACAGTGAGACTACGGAACAAGAATGGTAGTATAATGATAATTGCAAACTGTAAAAGCACTAGCATTCCGACTAAAAAAGCCCGTAGAAATCCACTAAAATGATTTTGGAATCTACCTTTTACTTTTTCTTTTATTGGATTTATATTTTCTCGTTTTTCTTTCATTCTAACCTCTTATCCCCATAAATTTGTATATTTCTTTATTTTTTAAATTTAGATCTTAAATCTTCCAAAAGACCTTGTCTTCTTTTTGATTTTATATTAGGAAACGCCCGCAATAATCTTCGGTGTATATAATTACCTCGTTCAGCGCTCTGATTATATCTTGCGAAAAAGCCAACAAATTTATCCTCCAGTTCCTTACGAAAACCTAGGATTCTAGCCTCTTTCTCTATATTATTAAGATTTTTATCAATTCTTCCCTGAAAACGAGATAATAACTCCTTCTTGTAGCCTATACTTTTAGACTTTACACCTTCTATAGACAAGGTACGGAGATGATGCAAAAAACTGCTGGAACGATCTGCCAGACTTGTCTCTATCAAATACTGACTGAATTCTTCACGTAATCTCTGCATGGACAAAAGGATATGATCCAGTTGTATAGTATAAATAACAGTAATGATAAAATCAATACATAAAAGAAGAACAAAGACAACTCCTATGATTTCTCCATTTTTTCTGGAAGTCAATCCAATCATACGTTCCAGAAAGGGTGCAAATACATATAAATCTACCATAGATAAAAAGCCCCAAAATATAGAGGCTAACAGGCATATTCTTCCTTGAAAATTAAAACGATTCTCGCTGTAATCCCACCACTTAGCATGAAAGAGAACTTCCATTAACACACTTGTTATGTATTCAAGTAAAGTTGCCAGAATAATTCCTAAGAAAAATACTAGATACCAATGCTTTTTAATTGGATGTAAGAGCAAAAAGATAATGGTACCACCAAAACCGTATATCGGAATAATTGGTCCATTTAAAAATCCTCGGTTTATAAATCTTCTTTGTTGGATGCTACATTTGCTAGTTTCCCATACCCAGCCAAAGAAACTATATACAAAAAAACTATATACAATATAGTACCAATCATAATCTAAAATAACTAGTTCCCACATATCGATACCTCTGCTGATTTCTCTATAATCTCAAAGCAATCATTATTGTACACTAAACCAGTATATCACAATAAAGCAAAATAGAAAACTAAAATTGAACTTAACTTATTTTTATGCTATGATTACCTTGTTATTTACAGAGGAACCACATCATATTATTGAAATGAGGTGACCAATTGCTTACCTTTCAAGAAACACTCAACATAAATCAACCTTATCCTTTTGACAAACTTGCTCCTCTAACAGAGCTTCTGTTTTTTGATATAGAAACTACCGGCTTTCAGGCAGATGTATCCAGCCTTTACTTAATAGGCTGCATTTATTATGAAGACAACAAATTCCATATTACTCAATGGTTTGCTGATAATTACCGCAGTGAGGTGGATATCCTCCATGCGTTCTTTCATCTTGTAGAACAACATAGAACATTGGTTCATTATAACGGAAATGGATTTGATATCCCTTACTTGCATAAAAAATGCGCCCAGTTCCATCTACCATACAACTTTGACCAATGCAACAGTATTGATTTATATAGAGCCATGAAGCCCTATAAAAAGCTATTTGCCCTACCCAATTATAAGCAAAAAACTATCGAGGAATTCTTACACATCAAGAGAACGGATCCCTTTACTGGTGGAGAGCTTATTCAAGTGTATGGGGATTATATAAAAGCCAAGGTAGGCTACCATGATACGGACTCTTATCTAAATCCTCTTCTTCTCCACAATAGAGAGGACTTAGAAGGCATGATTAAGCTAACGTCCATTAAGTACTATTTAGATGTATTTGAAATGCCTCTTACCCTCCAGTGGTTTCATTTGACTAAACAGAACTTGGAGGCAATTTTCACTCTTCCTACCACTCTTCCAACCCCTGTGACTTTTAATAAAGGAAATTATCAGCTTACCTTAAAAGAAAATCAAGTATTTCTATCCATTAAGTGTTATGAGGGCGAGTTAAAATACTTCTATCCAAACTTTAAGGATTATTATTATCTTCCCAAGGAAGATATGGCAATCCATAAATCCGTGGCATCCTTTGTAGATAAGGAATTTCGCACTAAAGCGACCAGAGAGAACTGCTACCTCCGCAAGTCAGGTACATTTATTCCTATCTATGAAGGAATGGATGGTTTCACTCTGTTTCAGAAGAATTATAAAGAAAAGCAGCTATATATAGAGACGAATGAAGAACTAGCCTCTGATTTAGAAACTTCAGGAAAGCTTATACAAGAAATAATGAGACAGATCATTACTGTTAAATAGAAATCCAAAAAGGGTTATCGATTTCTCGATAACCCTTACTTTTACTTCATCTATGCTACTTATTCAGCAGAGATAATTTCCTTCTTATTATAGGAAAATATGCTCTTTATAAGTCTATAAATACCATCAAATGCATATATTTAAATGGGTTAAATAATATATCTCTATATAATTATATATATAACACTAATGAATTGGGTTATAAATTGGGTTATAAGCATAATTGGGTTATAAGTTGGTTAATTTAGATGGCCTCTATAACTTGTGGTAATTCTTGAACGGCATTTTTTGCTCTTTCTTCATCCACATGATTGTAGACTTGCATTGTAACTGAAATGTTCTTGTGCCCCATTATCTCTTGTAACACTTTCATATCAAGACCGTTTTCTGCCATTCTGGTACAGAACGTATGTCTCAATGTGTGAGGTGAAAAGTCAGGAAGTAACTTAGGTTCTCTATTTTCAGATATTGCATTTTCTGTTTCTTCATTATTATATGCATCTCTGATACCGTGAAAAGCTCGTACAATTGTATTTGGAGTAACTAGGTTTCCTTCTCTGTTTAAAAATAGAAATTCCTTATGCCCGTCCATTACTATTCCAGAAGATTTACTAATGAAGTAAGTCTCTTGCATATACTGCTTTAATATTCTAGCAACGTTATCCTGCAAAGGGATTTTTCTTGTGTCTTTATTTTTTGGAAGAGATATATAATGGACACACTTTCCGTCCTTTTTCTTATATATCAATTGATGATTTACTGAAATCACTTTGTTTTCAAAATCAATATCTCTCCATGTGATTCCTAGTGTTTCACTGATTCTCATTCCAGAACCAAGCATTAAAGAAATCATTGTATATAGATGAGAATAATAAGTGTTTTCTTTTGTAAATTTTAAAAGAGCATCTTGTTGCTCTTTATTTAAAGGATATTTTGTAGACGACATTGATCCTCTGACATATTCCTTCATGCAACCTTTACATGGATTTATTCTTATTAACAAGTCATCCACTGCCAGTTGAAATGATGGATATAAAAGATTTTGATATAACTGTATAGTATTAACGGTGAAACTCCTATCCCTATATAAATAGGAATAATATTTTTGTATGTCTGATTTTCTGACGTCACCAATTCTCATTTTACCCAACTTGCTATTTCTGATATTTTTATCTAACATGTGCAGGTAATTACCTTTTGTTGCGTTTACTATTTTTGATTTTGTATCCAAGTATCTTTCAATCAATTGATTCACAGTAACATTAGCTCCATAGATATTGATTCCTTCATCTAAATCTTTTTCGATATTTTTAATCTTTTCTCTTAAACTAATGTCCTCCCTTTTACCTAATGGTATTTTATCAGTCGGAACTAGTTTCCATGAATATACGTTTCGTCTATTGCCCGACTTATCCGTATATCTGTAGCGATACCTCCCATCCTTTAATTGGTCTTCGTTTTGTTTTAAGTTTCTTCCCTTTGTATCTTTTTTATTTGCCATGTCACACCTCTTCAAAATAAATTAAAGAGCCGACGTTAATTAGATTATGTCTCTAATATATCACGTCGGCTATATGTTGTAAATGTATATTATATGTAATTTACAGATTCTATAAAGTCGTCGAATTGTTTCCTTTTAATCAATCTTTTGTTGCCAATATTGAGTACGAAATTACAGTTTGGATCTTTAATCAACATCGTCAATCTATTAATTCCTATGTTTGAATATTCCGCAGCCTCATATAAAGTTAAGTTTTGTTTATTACAAATTGGTACTTCTACTTTCATTATCTCACCCCCGTACTACCAAATCCTTGCCTATCTTTTTCTAATAATTTTTCTACAGTTATAAATTCAATTTCAGGCTGATGTTCTATAATTCTAAATTGACATATTCTATCGTTGACATTAATTTCTGTGTCTCTCAAAGCATAAGCTGCAAATTTCCACTCGTCGTTATTGCCACAATAGGATTCATCGACGATGCCAACATGATTAGTTTGAATGATTCCAAAGTTTTTGAATGTACTACTCCTTGGTACAATATGTGCTTCATATCCTCGTGGTAAAATCATTCCTACTCCTAACGGAATAAGTTTGAATTCGCCCTTTTTCATCACTACTTTTTCGGCAGCTCTAAGATCAATAAAGTCACCTTTTGATATTTTTTCAATTGGAATTATATCTGCAAAATATTTTATTTTAATGCTTTTCAATCTTCTTCCTCCACAACATTTTTTTCTTTTCTATAAACTTTTTCGCCCTTATGCAATTTCTCTTCTTCTTTAAGAAATTCATTACACTCGCTTGCAGTTTTGTAAATAAATTTATCGTATTCGTTTGCACATACTGGATAAGTGCAATGCTTATTAGTTAGTACAACCATATCCGGAAATACGGTTCTACATTTCATATAAATACAGTCATATACTCCGAATTTAGGAAGTACATGAGCGAAATAATACATCTCACCTTTTTCTGGTGTCATCGTTTTCTCCTTAATTATCTCCAAATGAAATAGTAGATTTATAGAACATGGTGTGTAGTTATTTAGGTCAATTTGCCACTCAAATTTGTAAGGCGACTTAGTTATCCTATTGTAAATAAAAGTGGCAAATCGAGTATAAAACTACACAATATTGTTTATATTTTAGCAGATTCTTTCTGCGTATTGATTGTTACTAGCGAGTTCTACATCGAGAATCGGATCTCTATGTGGTTTTTGTCCAGGGATATATCTTCCATATTTTATGGTTATGTTCTTAAGCATAGATAAAAGTTTTACTTTGTTTTCAATTTCATCTATATAATATCCAGAGAATATAATAGATGGAATTCCTAAATAAGAAAGAGTTATAATTATTTTAAGTAAATCAGGAAAACTATCAAAAGGCTCTAGTCCAGCATGAATCACACTGCTTGTCAGTATGTTGGAATTAAATATATCTATAATATAATTGGTTTCATATAGTATGTCAGGCATTAATGCTATTTCACTGTTTTGACATATTGAAATAGGCAAATTTAATTCTTTTAAGCATTTAAAAGAACATTTTGGATAGCATAGTAGTAGAGAAATTCCATTATAGTCATCCATTCTTTCATCTTGATGTCCCTTTAGTTTAATGTTAGAAGCTATTATATTTTTCTTAATTAATTTATTTAATACATTGTAAGATATTAAAATAGCTTTTTCTGTCTGTATTGATTTAATTGTATCTAAAATATCTTTTTCATTATCTTTTTTATGTTGTAAAATACCAATCAATTGTTCTGCAATATAACGTGAAAAAACGGCTTCTTCATGTGTATGATAGTATCCCAAAATACATACTTTTTTATTTGATGAAATAGTAGAAACATATTTGCTGTTTTTATAATCAACCTTATATATACCAGAAATAATTTTATTTTTTCTTGGAGATATATTTTGAGTGTTTATGTTTTGTGTTGTTGCTCTTAAATTCTCCATTCTATTATCTAGCGTATTATGATTTATGTGATCAATTACAACATCTAAAGATACGTTTTTATTTATTCCAAACAGATATCTCGATAGAAGCCCAACGTGTTGATTATATATATAACCTTTATTGTTATTGCTCCATTTATATTTTTTAACATCATCAATGTATTTTAAATCAAATAAGAACTCTCCTATAGGTTCTTGCGATTTTCCTCGTTGTGGTTTATTATAAAACTCCATATACACAACGGTACCTTCTATTCTGTATTTATT
>JAEYPA010000169.1 GCA_023411225.1 Bacillota bacterium | reverse complement strand
GGCAAGGCGATACTCCACCACTGAGCCACTCGCGCGTATATCAGTCGTATATCAACGACATATAAAATTATACTATATGAATAACTTCATGTCAACATATAATTGTAGTGTTTTTTACAAACTTTTTGTACAATTGGTTGAATTATTGATTCTCAAAAAATAAACTGATTATGTACTGAAAATGGTTCAGCTCTTTCTCAGCAAGACGCTGTACCTGCTTTATGTTCATGCTCTTCCATAACTCTTCTGCTTTCATACCAAGGTAAGCCAACATAATTCCACATTCTAGCCACACTGCACTTCGCTGGAAGCTCGTCATCATTGCATCATTTTTAGTATATACATGAACTCTATTATCACTAATCACATAGCGAAATGGACTAAAGATCAGTCTGGATGGCACATGAGCAGAAGCCAATAGGATAGCACCAATATTAGCATCGGTATTACTTTTATAGATGCATTTCCTTTCTACGAGAAGTTTATTAACTGCCTTGGAATATTGTCTTAAGCGGTGCTGGGGTTTACCGAAAGCCATAATAGCCATCCATTCTCCAGACTCCTCATTTTCATCTGTTGATAAGACCATAGCAGTCTTTGGAAATTCTCTGTCCTCTACTTTTTTTATCTTTTTAACACCAAGAATACAAGAACCAATTTCTTTCGTCATTAAATATAATGCCAATTGTCCCATAAGATAGCCAGCATTCATTAGCTGCTTTTGCAAATCATCTAGGTAGATAATC
This sequence comes from Bacillota bacterium, assembly GCA_023411225.1. Taxonomy (GTDB): domain Bacteria; phylum Bacillota; class Clostridia; order Lachnospirales; family Lachnospiraceae; genus KM106-2. The sequence goes on along the minus strand of JAEYPA010000169.1, from coordinate 62,426 downwards.
ATATAATAAGGAGCTTTGTCAATAAACCAATCACTGTGACTTCTTTTAATATCTTTATAACGAATTATGGCAAACCGATCCTTTTTCTCTGGAATAAAACCTCTAAGATATTTGGAATAATTAATAATTTTTTCTTCCATATCAGGCTGCAACTCGTCCATTACAAAGGATTTCGTCCAACCCTTGCAATTAATTGCCTCATAAAAGTCCATGGATTAAAACGCCTCTCATCTATATTAAATAATAAATCTTATATTCTTTCTATATTAAGTGTAGCATAACTTTTTCGATATTTTTTCACAATTTTCATAATTAATATTCACTTTTTTTTGTGAGATTATCTAATGCACGAAAACGTTTCCTATATCATTTATCTTATGTTCTTCATTTTAGGTTTATGCCCACAATCTTCACTACTTGGATATTGAATAACCATAAGATAAAGGATGAAAATGACATAAACTTCTATGCCATCTCCATCCTTTATCTTATCGTGAATTCACCTTTCCTCTTGTCTTACGATAATACAAAGGTGAAATTCCATAATGCTTCTTAAACAACTTACTAAAATGATAGACATCATCATAGCCAACGCTATTGGCTATTGTTTTTATGCTACCGTCTTCGTCACTCATCAGAATATCTCTGGCCTTTTCTAAACGAATTTTAATTAAGTAATTGATTGGAGATTCCCCAGTCTCCTCTTTAAATATTTTTGATATATAGACTGGACTAAGATACATATTGCGAGCAATTTTATCCAGAGATATCTTGCTTGCATAGTTCTCGTCTAGGTAAGTAACAATTCTTCTCACAACATAATTCTTGTTATACGACTCAAAATTATAACTATTCTGTTCTTCCTGCATTTCTCCACCTAATAACTCACGTATGATAAGTAATAGCACTTTCATAAGTTGGGCTTTAAGCATAAAGTATTTTCCAACTTGGTCTCCCATCTGCTCTGTTACCATTTCCCAACATGTTTTGCTAATCTCCTTCTTAAGGTTGCCTGAGGTATGCATGATGTATTCATTATTCTGTAGAATGATAGAATTTACGGGCATATTTTTAAATTTGAAGTTAGTAAAGCCAATAAACACCTCCACTGTTGGCTCTTTCTCATTCACTACTATGTTATGATGCTTAACTCCTGGATTGCACATAATGAGATCCCCGGCTATCACATCATAGGTAGCACCTTCAATATAATATTTACCAGTTCCTGATAATATATATGTGATTTCTGCAAAATCATGGTTATGGTAGTGGTCATCCTTAACCATTTTTTCTTTGCTAGCAAAGAATATAGTCGGATTCAAATCAACATATGTAATATCGTATTCATGCATTTTCCTCACCTCCTAAATGTTTTCAGAGATTAATACCATTATACCTAAATTGTATTTATTTTTAAAGATTTTTCTACAACTTATCCTATCAAAATTTATATATAGATTTGCAAGAAATTACCTATTAGTTATAACAAAAAAGAGTTGATGCCAGCCCAACCTAGCATCAACTCTTACGTTTAGTATCCTATTTATTTTGTAAAATAAGCTACACCTGATTCAAAGATATGTTGGTTCTGGTCACCTACAATATTTAGAGCAACACCATCTCCACGACGTTCAGAGTGTGCCATCTTACCAAGGACACGTCCATCAGGACTTGTGATACCTTCAATCGCATAATAGCTTCCATTTGGATTAAAATCCTCATCCATTGTTGGATTACCTAGCAGATCAACATATTGAGTAGCAACCTGTCCATTAGCAAATAATTTCTGAATACATTCTTCATTTGCCACAAAACGACCTTCCCCATGGGATGCTGGAATTGCATATACACTACCAAGTTCAGCCTGCATTAACCAAGGTGATTTATTGGTTACAACCTTTGTATAGACAGATTTACTGATGTGGCGGCCTATACTGTTACGGGCAAGGGTTGGAGCATCCTCTGTTTGAGGAAGTATCTGACCATTTGGTACCAACCCTAGTTTAATCAATGCTTGGAAGCCGTTACAAATACCTAGAATTAAACCATCACGTTTATTAAGCAAGTCATGAACTGCATCCATGATACCTGGATTACGGAACGCAGATGCAATAAATTTGGCGGAACCATCCGGTTCATCACCTGCACTAAATCCACCTGGGAACATAAGAATCTGGGCTTGTTGAATAGCCTTAATATAGGCTTCAACGGAATCTGTGATATTCTTCTCACTCATATTCTTAAATACCACAGTATTTACAGAAGCTCCTGCGGCTTCAAAAGCTTTTTTACTGTCATATTCGCAGTTGGTTCCAGGAAAAACAGGAATAAAAACATTAGGCTTTGCAATCTTATTTTTTGATACATATATATTCTTTGCATCATATAAGCCTGTAGTAATCTTGGTCTGCTCAACATCACTCTTTGTTGGAAATACTTTTTCCAATGAGTTTGTCCAAGCCGTAAGTGCCTCCTCCATAGTGATATTCATGTCACCATATATCAACTTGGAATCTTCTATAGTCTCACCAACAACTGTATACTCTACTGTAATTTTATCCAAGTCTTCTTCGGCTACTTCGGCTACAATATTTCCATAAGCCGGTTTAAACAACTCTTCTTTTGTTATATTTTCTATTATACGTACACCAATCTTATTACCAAATGCCATCTTAGAAACTGCTTCTGCAAGTCCACCAAAGCCAATGGCATATGTTGCCTGTAATACTTTTTTATTTACTAAAGCCGTTATCTTAGAATACAGCTCTTTAATCTGATCAAAATCCGGAACACTGTAAGCATCTGCATTGGTCTTAAACAGAATAAGCTTATGACCGGCTTTCTTAAACTCTGGAGTGACTATATCCTGAACCTTTGCCACATCCACTGCAAAGGAGCAAAGGGTAGGAGGTACATCAATATCATTAAAGGTACCGGACATACTGTCTTTACCACCAATGCTTGGAAGTCCAAGACGCATCTGGGCTTCAAATGCTCCCAGTAGAGATGCCATTGGCTGACCCCAACGCTTTGGATCCTCTCCCAGACGTTCAAAGTATTCCTGGAAAGTAAAACGAATCTTCTTATAATCTCCACCAGCTGCAACTATCTTAGCAACAGAAGATAGAATGGAATATAAGGAACCATGGTAAGGGCTCCAGCTTGAAAGATAAGGATCTAATCCATAGCTCATCATTGTCACTGTATCACAGCTTCCCTGATCCATTGGAAGCTTAGCAACCATAGTCTGGGTTGGAGTTAACTGATATTTACCGCCATAAGGCATTAACACAGATGCAGCTCCAATGGAGGAGTCAAACATTTCTACTAATCCCTTCTGACTACATACATTCAAGTCACTTAAGTTATCTAACCATTTCTTCTTCACATCGCAAACAGGCTCTGTCTTGGTTAAATAGTTATTGTTTTCATCAGGCATTGTAATACATACACTGGTTTCTTGATGAGCACCATTGGTATCTAAAAAGGCTCTCTCTATGTTTACAATCTCCTTACCTCTCCAGATCATCACAAGTCTAGGCTCTTTCGTAACCTCAGCCGCTACTACTGCCTCCAGATTTTCTTCCTCGGCATACTTTAGCATAGCATCTACATCTTTAGGATCTACCACAACTGCCATACGCTCTTGAGATTCAGAAATAGCTAACTCTGTTCCGTCTAGACCTGCATATTTCTTAGGTACCTTATCAAGATAAATGTGAAGGCCGTCAGCCAACTCACCAATAGCTACAGAAACACCACCTGCACCAAAATCATTACATTTCTTTATAATAGAACTTACTTCTGTTCTTCTGAATAATCTTTGAATCTTACGTTCAGTAGGGGCATTACCTTTTTGTACCTCAGCGCCACAAGTGGAAATGGACTTCTCGGTATGGACCTTAGATGATCCAGTTGCACCGCCACAGCCATCGCGCCCGGTTCTTCCACCAAGAAGAATAATCTGATCTCCTGGATCAGAATTCAACCGAATTACATTCTTTCTTGGGGCAGCACCCATTACAGCGCCAATTTCCATACGCTTTGCCACATAATTAGGATGGTACACTTCACTTACAAGGCCGGTAGCCAGCCCAATCTGATTACCATAAGAAGAATAGCCTTGAGCTGCTCCAGTTACAATCTTTCTTTGTGGAAGTTTTCCTTTTAAAGTATCTTTTAAGGAAATGGTTGGATCAGCAGCTCCGGTAACACGCATTGCCTGATATACATATCCACGACCGGAAAGTGGATCACGAATTGCTCCACCTAAGCAGGTTGCTGCACCACCAAATGGCTCTATCTCAGTTGGATGATTGTGTGTCTCATTTTTAAAGAAAATCAACCATTCCTCTGTCTTTCCATCTATCTCAACAGGAACTACGATGGAACATGCATTGATTTCATCACTTTCCTCCAAATCCTGAAGCTTGCCCTCTTTTTTTAATTTCCTCATTGCAATTAGTGCAAGATCCATAAGGGACACAAACTTATCTTTACGACCAGCAAAGATCTCTTCTCTTGCTGCCATATATTCTTCATAACTTTTCACTACAGGAGTCTTGAAGTAACCATCCTCAATCTTAACATCCGTTAATTCAGTTAAAAAGGTAGTATGTCTGCAGTGATCTGACCAATAGGTATCTAGTACACGAATCTCAGTTTTGGATGGATCTCTCTTTTCACTTTCAGCAAAATACTTCTGAATATGTAAAAAGTCCTTAAAGGTCATAGCCAGATTCAAAGACTGATATAGGCTCTTTAATTCCTCTTCCTTCATACCAATAAAACCATCAAAGATTGCCACATCAGCTGGTTCCTCAAAAATTGTAGAAAGAGTCTCTGGTTTTATTTCATTGGTTTCTCTAGAATCAACAGGATTGATACAATATGCCTTTACTTTAGCAAATTCTTCCTCAATAAGTTGACCGGACAATACATAAGTTGTTGCAGAGCGAATCACTGGTGCTTCACTTTCTTTCAACAGTTTCACGCACTGTTCTGCAGAATCTGCTCTTTGATCAAATTGTCCAGGGAGATATTCTACAGAAAATACCATATCTTTAGCTTCCCTGGTAAAGGTTTCTTGATACAGGATATCTACAGGTGGTTCCGAGAACACAATTCCTAAAGCTTTTTTATAAGTTTCTTCACTTACATTCTCTATATCATATCGAATTAAAACTCGCACTTGATCAAGGGTTTTTATATTTAAGTATCTCTTTATTTCATGCTTTAGTTCCTTTGCACGAATGGCATATGGCTGCTTCTTTTCCACATATATTCTTCTGACATTACTCATTGTTATAACCTCCAAATTATTGAGATATCATCTTCGTCTTAATTATTGTAACACAAACTCTTTTATAAATTAAATTAATATATTTGAATATACTTATTACCGATTCTTATATATGGCTGATAACATTTTCCCGTACAATGCAGATATCTCCATATTTGTTTGTGTGCACATTAAAAAGAGCTGTCACAAAAGCAACAGCTCTTTTATATTATGTTACAATTTCTCATTAAACCGTATCGCGTTATTTAGCTGCATCAGGAGAAGTGGAAGCCTTTGGCGACGTGGAAGCTGCTGGTGAGGTAGATGCTGCTGGTGAGGCAGAAGCATCTGCTCCTTCTTCTGGATTCTCTGCACTGCTTGCAGTAAATTCAGAAATATCCTCTCCTGGATAGACAACAACGTTACCTATCTCAACATCATCCCATCCAGAACCAATCTCAACATTATATTCTTTCATTAATTTATTGACATCGTTAGTAAGTAATTCATTCTCCTTACTTGAAATAGCGCTAGTTACCGCATTTTCATAAGAATCTTTGCAATGGTCATCAACCATCTGAACAATGTAATATGCTTTATCATCTTCAATTACATAATCACATATTTCGCCCTTTTTAAGAGGCTCTAATGCATCTAATACCTTCTGATATGTCTTATTATCACGCATGAGAGTTGTCTCCATATACTGATAGATAGCGGCATCCTTTTCATCCACAATCTTTGACATATCTTTACCAGACTTAGCTTGAGCTAGATATTCCTTCATCTTAGCCATATAGGTAGCCAATGTTTTGTCATCAAACTTTTCAGCTTTATCAGAAGTAGATTGAGCATTGGTAATAGGTGCAACAATTAATTTGAATTTAATCTCATCATAATCTTCTTCCTTTATAGGTGTTTCCAATTTATCGTTAGTTATGTTATAGCCCTTCTTTAATTGATCGATGTACTTGTTGGCCAGCTTGAACATTAATCTGTACTCAGTTAACTCATCCAACGAGAAATCAGCACGTTTTTTATGATCAGCACTCATAGCAGAGTAAAAAGTCTTCGTATCCTTTTTTTCTGTTTCCTTTTCCTCATCTGTCAAGGTCATTCCTGCTTTAACAGCTTCCTTGTACATAAGTAGAGTTTTAATTGCAGTATTCTTTGCATTTTCTTTAGCGGTATTCTTTACATTGCCATTATCCCAATATTCATTACTAGTTTTTACACTTCCTGTCATTTGTGCATATCTAGCATCCATCTCAAGTTGTGCCTCATAATTATACACATTATAACGCACTAGAATATCGTTAATGTTATAAGATTTACCATCCACCTTAAGACATGGTGCAACATAAAGATAATCAAAGGCTACCAACACAATTAAACCAATCAGTATTACCGCTCCGATACATGAAGCAATTATCTTATTACGTTTACTTCCTTCTCTCTTAATTTGTTGTTTCTTCTGTGGCATCTTATCCACATTCATAATTGCTTTTGACTTGTTCACAGTTTCTCCTCCATACCTAATTTCTTATGTTTGGTTAGTCTAGCCAACCGCCCCATCCTCATCTATAATATCTTTGCCTGAATCGTCACCGTCCCCCTCTGAATTATCTTCATCATAATCAAACTCTTCATCAGAATCGTTATCTATTGCAGGAACTGCATAATTGCCTATCTGGATGTTAGCCCAGTTTTTTTCATTTACCTTTATGGTATAGCTAGCCTTAATCTTATTAAACTCTTCTTGGTAAGCAGCTTCCTTAGCATTTCTAGTCTCTTCTTCAATCATCTCATCATAAGCTTCTGTACAATTATCATTCACTAATCGAAGAATGTAATACCCATCCGTTGTTTCAACAACACCAGGATATAATTCTCCCACTTTTAAATCCTTAAATGCATTGTATAAGGATTCTTCATTTTCTTCTTCGTTTTTATACAAAGGTTGTGTTCCGGCTTCAACTGTATACTCATCAGAGTAGTATTTGTCGCCAACCTCTATCAAATCTCCACCTTCCTCTACCTCTTTATAGGCGGCCTGGGCTTGCTTTAGAATCTTTGATATCATCTCTGGCTCAAATCGCGAATAATTACCCTTCTGATCCACATCGCCAGTCCAAAACAGGATATACTCAATTTCAACCTGCGCATAGTCTTTTGGATTAATCTCTTTCTTTATGCCCGTATCATCTACCTTCACCTGCTTCATCTGATCCATAAAATACTTATAAGCTAAGTCATACTGTTTTACTAACTCCGTCAACTTCTCTTTCGTAAAGCCTGTCCTAGTCAGATATTCTTCATTGCCCTTCAGATTATCCAACACATCCTGCACTTCGCTTTCTACTGTATCAAGTTCATCCTCTGTAAGTTTATACCCTTTCTCCTTTGCAATCTGTTCCTGTATAATAATTTGCTCAGCAACATCTAGAACACTCTCTTTGGTTAATTCTCGAATTGTCTTTCCAGTTGTATCGTCTTTCTCGTTCCAGTAATCCGTTTCACTATTACCCATGGCTATAGCCATATTTATATCACTAGCGGCTTGAAACTCTACTGTGTACAAAATATACATAATATCTTGTAATGTGTAATCCTTATCATTTATTGTCAAAATCACTTTTTCAAGATCAGGTTCTGGTTTTGTCTGTTGATTATCTTTATTAACATTATCTTCCTGGTTATCCTTCTTAGTACTATTACAACCGACAGCAGCCGTCATAACCATGATAAATACCAGCAAGATTGATATAAATCTCACCTTATCTATCTTTACTCTCTTCATTCATTTCCTCCTTCATGGTATATTATAAAATAGTCACCTACATTATATCATATTTAAGTAAAAAAGTTCACAATTAATATTGTATGTATTTTTATCTTATAGTCAAGATAAATACAATAGTTCACAAAATATACATCTTTTAATGGTGATCACTTGTAATAGAGGATTTTTACAAAATGTCTTGTAACTTACTTCAGACTATGCTAAGATTAATAAGTGTGGCTTATATTATTTATCTAAATAGTTAAGTTTCCACATAGATAAAAACATGTAATTACTTCCGAAGTTATACATAGATGTTAGGTCTTTGGAAATGATCAAAGGAGAATGTCATGGACATTAATTATGAATTGTACAAGGTTTTTTATTATGTAGCAAAGACTTTAAGCTTCTCAGAGGCTTCTAAAGCTTTATTTATCTCACAATCTGCAGTCAGCCAATCTATTAAGGTCTTGGAAAAGCGTCTGAACCAGCCACTGTTTATTCGCAGTACAAAAAAGGTAAAGATGACCAAAGAAGGCGAATTGTTATTCAAACACATTGAACCCGCTATCAATCTTATTAGTCGAGGTGAAAATCAGATTCTGGAGGCGAATTCCTTAAATGGAGGGCAGCTTAGAATTGGAGCCAGCGATACCATATGTCGTTATTACTTAGTTCCGTTTTTAGAACAGTTCCACATGAAATATCCTAATGTTCATATAAAGGTAACCAATGGTACCAGTCTTCAGTGTGTCGATCTATTGGAAAGTAATCAGGTAGACTTAATTATCACCAATTCACCCAATAAGCGTCTGACAACCATGCACCAGATTCAAGAGATACACACCTTTCACGATGTTTTTGTAGTGAATAGTAATTTCTTTAAGATACAGGAAACCCCAGTTAATCTGGCTACCCTTATGCAATACCCAATTCTTATGTTGGAAAAGGCCTCTACCACCAGTGAGTTTCTCCATGGACTTTTCCTACAGCACCAGTTAGACCTAGCACCTGCTGTAGAATTAAGTAGTAATGACCTTTTGATTGATTTGGCTAAAATAGGCCTTGGCGTTGCCTTTGTTCCAGACTTTTGTGTAAAACAGGAACCAGAACTTACGACTATAACCTTGGTGGAGGAACTTCCTGCGCGTGAACTTTGTGTAGTTCATAATCGCAACATGCCACTAAATTATGCTTCCGAGAACTTTATAGCCTGTCTTACAGAGAATTCTATTGAAAGTAAAACACCTCATTTGCAAGAGTAATACTGTAACCTGGTCTGAGCTCCTGCATATGATTGCTGGAAACCTCCAAATTGTTCACATAAGTACGATTTGTTGAACCCAAGTCCCTAATATAATACCTGGAGTTCATTGTAACTATACATGCATGGCTTCTGCTTACTGCTGCATTATCTTCAATACAGTAGTCCACAGCAGAAGCCTCTTTTCCAATATAAAACAACTCTTTCTTAATTGGAATCCGCTCCTTCGTACGAGCTCTAATCAGACAGGCTTCCCCTAAATAACCCAAAGTCTTTTCTTGATCACTTATGATTTCAACATAATCACCAATATGAATGCCCTTTTCATCCAAGCGGCTGGTAAGGCTAAGATGACCAGAGTATTCTTTACATTCAAAAAATTCATTATAGAGATTCTCTATATAGTTGAACAATGCCTCTATAGAAGCGTCAGGGGATGTCTCCATATATTGGAGTATAAACCTATCAATGGAAAATTGAGCAGAATAAATCTTTGCATCCATAAGCCAACTCTTTATACGTCCCAGTAGATTGCCTCTATTCTCTCCCCCATTAGAAATATCCATGATAAGTCCTAATTTGCTTGCTCTCTCATCTACAAATATGCACTGTGTGCTCCACATTATATTCTCAGTATCAAAGCCTAATTTCTGGATATCTATTGCTTGAGATATAATATCTAATAATAATTTAAGAAGTCTTTGCTCGGTAATTCCTCTTTGCAAAACAGAAAATAGTGACACCTTCGTCCCAATATCATAAATAAAAATTCTCCCCCGTGCTTCTTCTTTCAGTTGGATTGGGATAAGCCCCTCTATCTGCTGATTCTGTAATTGCGTATATAGATTCCGATTATACCCTTCTATTGGTCCGCAAAGATAACAAAGCCACTGACGTTGATCCTGTTGATGCAAATAGTATTGTCCCATATCTACACTCTTCTTTCTTCATTCTTTTAGCTTTCATCATAAAACATAGCTATCTATACACTATACAATAAAGAATTTTCCATCAATGTATATTAACTTTTTGAGTTGTCCAATGTAATAAATACTATTTTTGCATTTGGATAGGTTGTGAATTTCTTGTCATAATGTTATAATACGTTTTGCTGACAAAAAAAGATGCTTATTGAAATGAAGGGAGAGAACAATGAGTGATTTGATCACTTTTGGAAATCAATTTAAGTATGGATTAAAGCGAGGAGCCCCCATTGCCTTTGGCTATGTTCCTGTATCATTTGCATTTGGGCTTATGGCAGTCTCTAATGGAATAAATCCTTGGCTGGCTATTTTTATTAGTCTTTCTAATCTCACTAGCGCTGGACAATTTGCAGGCACTTCCTTAATCATTCAAAACGCGGGATACATAGAAATCACATTAACAACCTTTGTCATAAATATACGCTATATGCTAATGTCTCTATCCCTATCCCAGAAGTTAGATTCTAAGGTTACTCTTTTAGAGCGTCTTATTTTTTCATTCGGTATTACAGATGAAACCTTTGCAGTCGCAGCAGCAGAGCAAATGGAGCTTACCTATGGTTATATGATAGGGTTAATCACCGGTCCTATCATCGGTTGGACAACAGGAACAGCCTTAGGCGCATTTATCTGTTCTGCACTACCAGCCAGCTTCAGTGCTGCATTAGGCATTGCTTTATATGGTATGTTTTTGGCCATCATCATTCCTCCAGTGAAGCATTCCCGAACCATATTAGGGGTAGTATTATCTGCATGTACACTATCCTGTATTATGAGCTTTGCACCATATATCAAGGAAATCTCTACAGGCTTCCGTGTAATTATAGTAACTATAGTTGTATGTACCATAGGGGCTTTAGTGGCTCCTATCAAAGAAGAACAGTTGGTCTAGGAGGTAAATCATATGTATGCATTCTATGCAGTATTATTAATGGCATTGGTTACTTACTTACCTCGTATGCTTCCAGTTGCCATCTTTCGTAAAAAAATAAAATCACGTTTTATACAGTCCTTCCTACACTATGTACCCTTTGCTGTACTAAGTGCCCTTACTATTCCGGAAATCTTCAATTCTACCGGCAATTATGCAACTGCTACCTGTGGAACTTTAGTTGCCATATTACTTGCGTATTTTGAAAGAAATCTGGTAATTGTAGCATCCGGTGCTATACTAACAGTCTTCTTGGCAGGATTTGTGTTTTAATAAAATATCATACTAATCAGTACAAAAAGACCCTGAAGTTCGTTTCAGGGTCTTTTGACAATATAAATTTCATTCTTAATATCACTTTTTTAGCAGTAGAAAGGAAATATCTTGGAGTCCAACTTTCATTTTCGGGTATAAAACACTGGTATGACTGTATCTACTTACTTTACTAATACTTCTTTCCATTGCTCTTCTTTAAAGCCAAACAAAACAAAGTCCTCACCAATGATGAGAGGTCGCTTCACTAACATCCCATCTGTAGCTAGAATTCGATACTTTTCCTCTATGGACATCTCTGGCAACTTTTCTTTTAGATTCAAATTTTTATAAACCATGCCACTGGTATTGAAGAATTTCTTTATATCCTCGCCACTTCTCTCATGCCATACTTTTAATTCCTCTTCCGTTGGATTATCTTCTTTTATATGTCGGTCTATAAAATCTATATGATTAGCCTCCAGCCATTTCTTTGCTTTCTGACAGGTACTGCACTTTGGATATTCTACAAATAGTATTCTCATATTATTTCTCCTTTTTATCATAATACATTTGCTCAATCATCTGAATCAAACTCTCCGGTATACTCCTAGGTCCTCGAACTGCATACACACCATATTCTTTTAATAATTGAAAACTGATAGGAGTGTCATCATATTTTTGTAACTTTTGTATGCGCATAGCTTTTTCTATGCTTAGGTTCTCATTCTCAAACTGATATGGAATATCTACCTCAACCGCTTTGCACTTATATCTTATAGCCGAAACAGGGGCACCCATGTACAGATACACCGTATCTCCAACACAGATATGATTACTCTGTTTCCAAAGGATGATGTCATCTGCATCAAATGCGGCATCCACATCAAAGAATTTCGGATTAGCCGGTATAATCCACTTGGTGTTACGTACGCCTGTTGCCCTTTTTCCCTTGTTTTTACTGGATGTAATTGCATAACTCGTTTCCAGGAGATTCTCAACCATCTCCCCAGAAACCGTTCCATCCAATATGATAGTAATCCAGTTATCTTTGTTCATATGATATCCTGGAAGAATTCCTTCCTGCATACGAACGGCATCTATCATATCTGTAGCACACTTTACATTCAGAGCTTCCACATATCCGTCTTCTTCCATACCAAGACTCTTACGATTCACGTTCATAACAAGTCCGTACCACTTACGATTGTCAGAATGTCGTAAGACTGCTGAATCCGGACTTCTTCTCCATAAGTATTCTGGCTCTGTTCCAAAGGTCTCTTTTGCAAAGGCAAATATATCTTCACGGTTCATATTCCATCACCCTTCCTTTGATCTGCCTATCTATCCATTGACTACATTTACAGGATTGCCCTCAAGAAATGCTTTGATATTGTCCACTGTTATATCAAGAATTCTTTGTCTAGGCTCTTTTGCTGCCCAGGAAATATGAGGTGTAATGATACAGTTCTTCGCACTTAGTAATGGATTATCCTCAGTAATGGGTTCAACTGAGACTACATCTACTCCGGCTGCATATACCTTTCCACTATTTAAGGCATCTGCTAAATCCTGCTCATTGATGAGCTGACCGCGACTGTTATTTATAATTATGACACCATCTTTCATCTTGGCAATACTCTCTTTGTTAATCATTTCCATCGTATCTGGGAAGAGTGGACAGTGAAGAAATATGACATCGGACTTAGTCAGTAACGTCTCTCGTTCCACATACTCTGCCACCATTCTTCCTTCTTCGCTCTGATGGGATGCATCCGCTAACACTCGCATTCCCATTGCCTGAAGAATCTTTGCAGTTGCTTGTCCGATTCTGCCAAGGCCGATAATACCAGCTGTTTTAGAAGAAAGCTCAATCATTGGATAATCCCAGTAACACCACTCTGTGTTATGTGTCCATTTGCCATCCTTCACTGTCTGATCGTGGTGTCCGATATGGGAACAAATCTCCAGTAATAATCCTACGGCGTACTGGGCCACAATCTGTGTTCCGTATGCAGGTACATTGACAACCGGAATTCCTTTCGCTCTTGCATATACGTAATCTACGACATTATAACCAGTCGACAATGCTGCTATTAACTTAATGTTAGGACATTTATCAATAGTCTCTTTGCTGATTGGTGTCTTATTCGTTACAACTATTTCAGCTTCTTTCATCCTTTCTGCTATGACAGGTGATTCTACATATGCTGTTTTATCATAAATCGTCACATCTCCTAGTCGTCTTAATGGCTCCCAACTTAAGTCTCCTGGGTTTTCTATCTTTCCATCTAATACTACAATTCTCATTTTCATTTCTCCATTTTAGTGTTTTTAGTTCTCTTATCATAAAGAATTATAACAATTAGTACTCCAAATAAAACGCCTGCGCTATCCAATGCTACATCACTCACCTGTCCACTTCGTCCCGGAACAAATAACTGATGGAACTCATCGGTAGCAGCATAAAGGGTTCCCAGTGCCCAGGGAATCAGTATACTTACTTTTCGTCTTTTCTTCTCATCAACAAAGGCACCAGTAAGCAGGATGCCTAGAAGGGCATACTCTAGGGCATGAGCCGTTTTGCGAATTGGATGATCAATGTTTTGTGCAAACTCCATTTGCCTCTCCTCACTCCATTCCTCAAAATCAGGAAGGAATGTTTTACCGATCAGCAATCCTATTCTATTACTATCGTTGGTGGAAACATCACTTGTTCGAGAGGAAAATGAAAAAATGATACCCATCCATACGAGTGCCATAGTGGCAAACACTAATTTTCTCTTTTTCATACTACATAGATTCTTTCATTTTATTATATTCAACCTCTATCATTATACTGAATAAAACATCCCTCTGACAATACTAAAAGTGAATAGTATTAGTCCCATAAACAAAAATAGGTAGAGGTTATTCAAACCGACAAAAAATTTATACTTATTTATTAACAACTACATTAACAACAGTTGACTACATAATATTGTAGTCTGACACCCAATACTACTGTCTAGACTTAATAGTTTTTGATTATAAAAAAAGGCCTCAACCCTTATAATATAAGGATTAAAGCCTAATGCAGTTGAAGGGACTTGAACCCTCACCCACGTACGTGGACATGAACCTGAATCATGAAATCAATATAATCACTTGTTAACTATTGATTTTAAAGGTTTTTCGTACTATCTCTCTTTATTTACATCACATAATTACGCATTTCCTATATCTTATATTTTACCAAATCCCTACAAAATTATCAAGATAAATTACATATTTTGTTTGTTATATTTTTACATATTACGAGTATACATTAATGAAAAGCAAGAATACTCTTCCTCCGGTTCCGGTATACTTGCAATCTTATCTTTTAACTGTGCTATTCTTGTTTCCATGTATTTATATGCCTGTCCAATGTTTGCAAACTCTGTACTAATGGAAGTCATTACGTCTATATCATTGCTTACTGCTTCAAGTATATCTAAAACTGTTAATAATAACTGTCGCTGCATATTTGATTTATCATATTCCAAAGAAGAATTAGTCAAATCATTCTCTTCTAAGAATTGAGAATACTCTGTATCACTAAAATATTCTTGGTGATTTAATTCCATTTTCAATCTATCTAAAACTGTCATTGTAAACTCCTTTCTTCTTTATAAACGTGCACAAAAAAAGGACTACCTAATGATAGCGTAGACCTCTCTGATTATTTCTATTACCATTTATGTTTACAATTTTTACATTCATATTGCTTTCCAATTTTTGATGACGCAAGTCCTACTGTTGCAACGGATACTGCTCTGTTTGTTGTAGATATTCTGTATACGTTTCCACTTCCGCACATTGGACATTTTATACCGGCATTGTGTTTATTTTTGCTATTTTTCCTATAAGTATTTATCATTTCGTTTTGTGCTTTTTCCATATCTTGATCTCGTATAATTGCTTTTCGATATTTTTCTTGATCATTTTTATATTTATCATATATATCTTGGCTTCGTTTTAATTTATCAAATCCTGTAGACAAAAAAATATAAGCAAAGATTCCTCCCACCAACATCAATAACCATGATTGTATAAATAACATTGCAACTACCGACACAGCAAAAAACATGCCAATTCCAATATACCAATTGATAAATGGGCGTACTTTAGATACTCTAATCCATTGTGCTCTTTGTGAGATATCTTCTTCACATTGTTTTTGTGATTCTTCTAATTGCTTTTGTAGTAATTCTCTTTGTTTCTTTTTTTCTTCCTCTTGTAGTATTTTGTCAAAATGTATCTTAATTGCATAACCACAATTAGGGCAAGATTCTGCTGTATCTGAAACATTTTCTCGTCCACATTCTGGACATTTTACAAGTGCCATCTTACCTTCCCCCTATTTGTCTACTTATCAAACAAATATACTAAGCAATAATCACCTTACTCTGCTAATACAATATTATCGAAGTCAGCAATCATTCTTTTTACGTATATCTCACCATTTTCATTTAAAGAATAAGAATTAATTTCATCATCTTCAGTTACAAAAGACAATATATCTGCCATACTCATTTTAGAAACTAAAGAATAATCAGAAATATACTTTTTAATTATTTCTTGTTTATTTGGGTTTAATGCTAAATAATAAAATAACCCACATTTAATATGTAAAAAGGATTATGAGAAATGAAATCAGCCGATATTTCCAAATTAACAACATCTCTTTTGTCGTTCATTGATAAAGGATTTAATCCTATCAATTTTACCAACGTTCCTTCAATACTTACTGAATATGAATGCTCTCTCATACATTGGCTCGCTCTCTGCTTTTCTTTTTCGCTGCTATTCATATGTTATACCCCTCCTATTTATACAAGATAAATAGATTATAGCATATCTTAATGTAATTATATAGAAATTATTAACAGTTAATACAGATTGCCGTCCCTATTAATTCTATTAGTGGGATAAAAAGTGACTAGATACAGCCTTATTTTGGAAATCGCGATAACCTTACTTATACTCACTCTAGTAAATATGCACAAATACATAGTTCTCTATTATTTTCTCATCAAATATGTGATTGATCGCCGACCAAAGTTTTCAAGTAGCCTTTTATTTCATTTCTTTTTATCATTATATCCATAAATTTCATCGTAATCATAACCCTTTTTTCTAAAATCTTCCTTCAGTCTTCTATGACATTCATCTGCTGAAAGTTTTTTTTCAAATATGCCTGAACTTTTTATCCCACCGCAACAAATCCATATTATTAACATTACAATTATAAACGCCATCTACTCTTCCTCCTCAATTCCAAATTCTAATATCACGCACAAAATATATATGGTATATATTACCATTATTTTAATATTATTACAATATTTTAAATAGATAATCTACCCAAAATTATTGCTACTCAAAACCACTCAAAACTAAATTTATTAAAGGACTATTTTTTCTCCTTTAAGGAAGTAAGTAACTTAATTACTTCTGATAAACCTAATAGTAGTAATCCCCTAACAAAAAGAGGAAATTCATAACTCATAAATAACTCAAAGTCAAATTTACTATTAGTTGTACACTTAATACTATAAACCAATGTTCCAACTACAAGTATTAGAATTGCTGATACCTTAATTAGTCCACCAATGACATTACTGTTGTTTATTTTCTGTTCCTCTTTTTCTATCGGTATTCTTTCACCACAGGAAGTACACTTATATAATTCTCTTTCTTCCTGGCTAAGTATTGCTCCACATTTTGGACATTTAACCATAATATACACCCCCTATTTCTAATAATATCTATTATACTACTATTTATTGGATATTTCTAGGGATATTATGAAGTCTAATTTTATTGGTGGGGTAAAAAGTGACTAGATAAAACGTCGTTTTGGAAATTGGGGTAACCTTACCTGTACTCACTCTAGTAAATATGTACAAATACATATTGTTATATTGTGCATTATGCCCTATTATCGCTTACTTGACTATTAATCATGCGAAAATCATGTGACCTCTAACCAGTCGATTGTAATTGATCCAGTCACATTTATTACACGATAAAGGATAACTTCACAATATGTGTTTTTGTGAAGTTAGTATCCTGTCAAATTATGCACTTGTTGTTAAGTAATCTACATTTCTGGAACGATTGTGCTAGATAATGGTAAGTCTATTTTCACTCTATTGCGTGTCAATGTGCTTCATCTGTTGTAATTGTCTGATAATTTAAGTGGAAGGCATAAATTATTCTAACTAATTCACACCACATCAACTCAAACTAATTCCACCCCTAAGAATCCTTCTCCATATCATTGTCAACCTCTTTACTATCAAGGCTTACAATAGCATTTCTCTCTTTATTCAATCTGTCCTTTTCCACGCTTACGTCCTTAACAAGTTCACTCTTTTCCATTACTGTTTCCAAACTAATAGCACCGATTTCTCTCATGGCTCTTAGATTATTCACAACCTCGTTAGTTGCTACAGGAATACTTACATTATACTCCACACCGGCATACCCCTCGCATACGATACCCATCTTTGTAAGGATACTTCTAAACTTATCAAACCTTTTAATAAAGCCTGTATTCAACCATTTTTCTGTCTCCATAGCCTTAATACTAGCCATATGAAATAACATCTTCAAACTAATTTCACTCACATTAGCCACGTTACCACTACCAAGTACACTAGGAATACAGGATATATCATTCAGCATTTGTTTAACATTATTAAGGTATAACTGAATAGTATTAAAGTCCATCATGGTAGATACTACTTTGTAGTCTCCATTATCAAGATTCATTACATACCCTGTTGCATCTACCGGAATCGTACTTTCAATTCTCTGACCTAATGCAACTGGCATAGGATTTAAACTATTAACATAGATTGCATCACCCATCTTAGATAATATATCCTCTAATTCATCCATGATTGGCTTAATATCTATTAGCAAACTCTGACCATAGTTATAATCCATATCATTAAAGTTATGATAATGAATTGGTAAACCACATACATTAATGTCAGTACTCGTTATATGGGTAACTGCTCCTTCATTGTTCCAATGTTCCACATATGTATCATAGTAGACATTATAATAACTAATGTTACTATAGGCATCTGTATAATGCTCTATAAAGGCAAGGTAATTGCCTAAGTCATCATATACAGGGTAACAATCAGCACTATCAAGAATTTTACTCTTAATCGTGCCATTATCAACATATACCACCTCATAGGCATCACCAAACTTATTTACTCGATCAATAATCTCATAATCAATGGTATCATATTGCCCTAATTTATATATATCAGTAAATGTCTTAGTAATTGATTCATCCCCTACAATACTTACTGGCTTACCTAATAAGTATGTGTTATGAAATGATAATACGGTCTTAGCATAATTTAATATTGTCTTTCTCGTAACTAAGGTTTTACCTTTGTATAACGCATCTTCTCTATTTAATACTTTATGTCTACCAGCAAGATAATCTCTATTGGCAATAACATCTGAAATTCTTTTAACATTGTATGGCTTATTAACTTCTTCTTCAAACCAAGTTTGAGAATCCTGATAATTTACCAAAATATATTCGTCTAAAGTCATATCATTATCCTTTCTTAATTCTGTGTGTCATTTCTAGCCATTTTAAGTTTGTACCCTTACAAGTTATCACATTGCTATTTATAATCTCTATATAAGACGTATAATAATCCACAAGATTAAAATGGATAATATAATCCACCTTTATATCCTTGAATACAAAGCCAAAAAGCAGAAATCAAATCATCATGGGAACCACTAACAGCATTCATACTTCCATTATCCTCGGCAACGAATACTTTCATTTCCTCTAATAAATCACAACTATTAATGTCAACCAATCCTTTATCAAACCATTCTCTAGCATCATTTACGGCAATACTCTTACTCTTTTGGGTTGTCTCAAAGCCAACTTTCCAAATAGTACGTTTGTACTCGTCATAGGTCTGAAATTTTGTCATGTTCATATACTTATGTTCATATCGCAATCTTTCAATTACGGAATGACCACCACTTGCCTTTTCTACTGTCAATAGTGCTTTATTGTACCAACGTCCGATACAATTAAGTAAATCTGCAAATACATAAGGCTTTACACTATTATTCTTAAACTCTGCAACCTGTTTACCGTTATTATCCATAACAAACATTGTTGAATAGTCATGTTTACCTCCAAGACCTTCAGACACGTCCACCCCTATATAATATCTCATGCCACTCTTAGGCACTTCCCATATAGATAATGACTTAGGAATATACTGCCTTAACATAACAGGTAAACCAACTAACTGATTTAATGTCTTTGGCTTAATCTTCTGCTCTGTTATTGCAACCAATAGGCTGCATATACGTTTACTATCAAAAACACTTGAACCGGTAGCCACAAAAGATTCTTGTGGGGTACTAGGAAATTCTTGATGAAATCCATCTACTCCACTTATAGCAATTTTTCCTCTTCTCCATATTGCCTGTTCTGGTGTCATACCAATCTTAACAAGTTCTCTTTCCTCATCGTCATATTCATCTTCTGTAAGCATTTTGTTATTATGTGAAGCAAGATATAACTTTGTTGCCTGTTTGTATTGATCCTTAAATAAACTACGGCCATTAATCCAATTAAAAAAGAATGGCTTGAAATCATTCTCACCATTCCTTGCTTGTAAAAATAGTTCACTATATGGATTAAAACCATTTGATGTTGATTCAATAATTACTGTCGCACTACTTGATACTGCTTGCATAATGGACTTTAACTGTGTTTCTTGATTCTTCCAAAAAGCAAACTCCGAAAGATGTACGATTGCATTATAGGTACTACCACGACCACAATCCTTATTACCGGCTGTCATACAGGTAATGCTTGAACCATTGGCAAATGTTAAGGCTTGTCTATTATTGGTCAATAATTTAGGTCTTAACCACTCTGGCAAACTAAAAAACTGTTGCTTTAATTTATCGAATATAGCATTTGTACTCGATTGATTATGAGAAATCAGCACACAACAACTATTAGAATGTATAACACACTCACGAATAGACATTGCTACTGAAATCACACTACAACCTAACTGTCTGCTCTTACTGATAATATTCATATGTTCCAAGTTATCAATTAAATATCTCTGTTCATCAGTAGGTTTAAAAGGAACAATTTTACCACTCTTATCAGCAATTTTTATAAATGTCTCAATCCATTCTGCTTTATGTTCATCTGCAAAAAGCCATTTTAACTTCTTAGCATTTTCCTTACTAATAGCCATATTAATTCCCCCCTTTAAGTCCAGGAAGTTCTATACCGTTAAGGAAAGAATCAACTTCATCCTCACTTTCATCAAAGTAATCACTATTACCAAAGTCAACCACCCATTTACTAGCCTGAACATCACCAGACATTGCTTTACTTAACATTGTCTTATATAGTTCAGATAAATTATAATCTTTCATGTGCTTATTATATACCTGTTGTGCCTTAATACCATCTTCCCTAGTAAGCCAAGATTTACAAATATCAAGGTCTTTAATCTCCAAACAACAAGTTTTAAACTCATTGAACGGTTTACGTTCAGATTCCGGTGTATTCCACCAAATAATAAAACGTGCTATTGGTACTGTGGTAACTTCTTCAAGTTTCTGATTTAATGTTTTACATCTTTTCATACCAACTTTTCCAGACATTATTCAGCCACCTCGCATTTTATTAATTTACTATCAATCTCATCACACATATTGTTGATTGCTTCATTGTTTGCCGTACCATTATGATTCATATACTTTCTATCTTCATCACTAGCAAATAAGTAAGCAATACTGCCGTCATATCTATTCAAGTCTTTCCCTATATAATAAGTAAATAATTTCTCTAATTGCTTAATTCTATATTCAACATCAAATTTTGCTTTGTTAGCGGCTACTTTATCACCATCTAATATTGCTTTGCTTAATCTTCTTTTTGCGTCCTCATACTGTAAAAATGTAATATCGTTACTCATTTCATCAAATAATTTATTCATAATTTATTCCTCCGCTTTTTGTTCATGTACGGACAATGTGTCCACACAAAGGTAAACGCATTTTTCCGTTAACAAAATAATTTTTGTTTAAAGGTATCAATTCAATTACTTAGTTTATACTCTACCGCTTATTGGCTTGCCTTTTGGGGGCAGCCAAACGCTAGAAATGTTATTTTCTTTTAAAAAGATTACTTCTAAAAACTCCATGTATAGAAGAGAGAATCATTCACCCCCAAAAAGTGCTTCAAACCCAGTATTGGTAAGGGTTCTAGCGATTTTCAAGGGGTGCGGTATTTTGCCCCTATTTGTACCAAAAAAGGGCGGTATTTTGCCCCTATTTGTACCAACGATTCTATTTCTTATCCTTAAATTTATTCAAAATATATGTGTACACACTTTCACCACGACAAAATATATAAGGGTTTAATATAATAGCCATTCGTTTTCCTCGTTTAACTTCGGTGTCAATTATATAGTCCTTAATCAAAAATCCTTTTTCCTTTAACGATTTTATGTATTCTTTAACGGTTCTTTCTCCTAAACCTGTTAGTTTTTCCAAATCGACATTAGTCAATATTTTGCCGTTACCATCACCATTAGTTCTTAATGCACAATCTCCATAAGAAATATTTTCACTTAATATATGCAAAAATCCTATTTCACTTAAAGTCAAATAATCTGTTAACTTGATACCGGATTTGATTTGTTTTACAAAGTGATTATTCGTATAATTTCTTTGTAATCTAGGTTTACTATTATCACTAGCCTTTGTAATTTTCATCCTATCACCAGTACATAATTGAATAACTTCCCCTGTATCGGTGTCTATTAATTCTTTTACAACTTCTCTATTTTCGCTCATTATTTATCTCCTATCTATTTCCGTAGTATTCTTCCACACAACTTCTTAATTGATCTGTTTCCACATATATCCAAACTTTATATTTAGGATTATAAATATCCGTTCTAACTGATTCCGGTACAAAACCATTGTCACTTAAAAAATTGTATAATTTTATTCTTCTACATACATAATGTTTGATTTTATTCATTACTTTGCTCACTTTCTTTTTCTTTGTTATTTTTGTGACCTAATATATCTGTCTGCTAGTTATCTTCAATCAAAAAATATCCTCATCTGATACTTCTGCTATTTCTTTTTCAATACCATTTTCATATCTAAACACGAAAACTGACTTGATTCTGTTTCTTTTATCTGGCTTAACATCTATAATGGTGTATCCTAGCCGTAATAAATGTCTTGTAGTATCACCATCAAATACCAAAATAGAATTCTTATCTCTATCTATAAACACTCTCATTCCTCAATTTCCTCCGAACAACATAAAAAATCCCGTCCAGTTAATGCAACTGAAAAGGATTTACTTGTTATATCATCTAAATTTTCACAATTTCTATTTGTTTTTGATAAACTTACTTGTTTGTCAATAAATTTTGCAGACAAACTAAATTTATCCTTTGGTAATTCACACACTATTTTATTATCCAAACCAACTGCAACATTAATACCATCTAAATCTAAGTTTGTGGATAATATACCTTTATGACATTCAATTTTTGTGTCTTTACCATTAGTAGTCATACGATATTTACGCTTAATCTCTTCAAAATCAGACTTTCTATGACGTTTTTGGCACTCATATAGTTCCTCTAAACCTAGTACATCACATAAATAATGCTTGTTCATGCTATTATATTTACTATTTGCATGATAAAAACTCTGATATGTACCATCAATAGCAAGTAATATCATCTTACCATCTTCTGATTCTGGTACAGGTATATCGTAGATTGACCATAATAATAAAGCCGTAGACGAATTATACTTATCAAAGTAATTCTGTCTCGTTACATCATCCCAAATATTAGGGTTTACGCACTCTTTATTGGTATGGTCTGATAACTGTAACCGACTGCAATGGTTATCAAAACATTTCCCTTGTTGTAAAGCAATGTCAATTCCTATGACCTCGTTTGTTGCTTTACTAGTTTTACCTAAATAATCAATGTTCTTGTTTCTATCTGCCTTAAATAACATGACTTGTTGAATATCCCAACCCATAACAGATTTTAATATTGCACAACCCATAAGTGAATCTAAATCATCCGTTAATAATAAATCATATTTTCCTTCTTTGTTATAAACCCAATCTGGTACAAACTTTTTATATCTCTCCTTTAACAATGTATTCACCATTCTTGACGAATAAGCATGAATTACTTACTCCCAAGTCATGGTAAATAGAGTTAAAGGTGAACAGCATATAAAACATACTTATTCACCTTACCTTCCTATCTTTTTTTGATTACTTCGTTTATTTATAGTAGTTATCGTTTTCTACTTTACTTTGTTTCTGCCTTTTTCTTTTTACGTCCGTCTGGTTTGATTTTACCGTAGCAAGTATTGATCCAAGCCTTATAAACTTCATCTGTTGGTGTTTCCTCACCACTCTCAATCTTCCTAACCCACCTGTCAGACTTACCTATGCATTCAGCCATATCTTTTTCTGTGATATTATGTATAATCCTCAAAAATTGCAATCTATCACCACTAAGCATAATTCACCTCATTTCTTTAATAAAGGTGGGTATATTTCAACCCACCCATTAAGTACATATTGATTAATTATGCACTAGGTAATGTTTTCTTACCAAGTACAACACCGGAATCATCTACAAGACATACTGCATAATACTGTGAAGTAAAAATAGTATTAGTTCTTGTAGACGCATCTCTTGAAACTTCTACAAATGGTGTCTCTTTTGGAATAATTGCAAGTGCGTGTTTCTTAATTACAAGGATATATTTTTCCTGTGAAGTGGAATCATAAAGACGGTCAGTTACAACAACTGGTACACCTAAGAAATAACCGATACAGTTATTAACTTGAATACCATTGCCACCCTGATTGAAAGTTTTTGTTGCATCTACAAAACCATCCATCTTTAAGAAAGATGCTCTGTAAACACTATGAATTGCGATACAGGCCATATCTTCTGCGTTTGCATCATCACCAAATAATCCAAACATAGCAACTACTTCATCAAAAGTTACTTCTCCATCAACAGCAAGTGCTTTCTTTAATGCCGTTCCATATGCATCAGTAATACAATCTGCATCCTGTTTTCTAGCGATAGCAACACCTTGCTGACTTGCTGCTTCATCAATTGCATTGCCAAATGCTACTTCATTGTCATAATCATTAACTGGTACACCCTTAGGAGCCACCATTTTAATTGTTGCTGTTTTAGTGGACTGTTGCATTTGTGCAGTAGACATTGCTGTTCCTGGTGTAATATCACTTGCATCTCCAATGTACTTCCATGCATCAAAAGTCAAAGTCTCTCCTGGCTTACCAACCAAATCACCTCTAACATCTGCAAACTGAGAAATAACTGCTTTACCAGAAATCTTTTCTCTTACTAATTCTGCATATACCTCTGGAATAATCACATTCTTATTTACTGCATTTGAACTACCGTTATTTACTAATGTTCCCATTAATTTTCACCTATCTAACCTTTCGTTATTGTAATTTTTCTTTAATATCAGTTACATCATTTTTAATCTCTTCTAAATCTGATTTATATGTGCTTAACACATTTACAAATTGAGCATTTGTTTCTGATAACTGTCTATTTTGTTCTTGATTCTCACCTATAATGGTGTAAAGTTTTTCCTCACG
This sequence comes from Bacillota bacterium, assembly GCA_023411225.1. GTDB lineage: Bacteria > Bacillota > Clostridia > Lachnospirales > Lachnospiraceae > KM106-2. Next base: position 37,168 of record JAEYPA010000169.1, on the reverse strand, counting down.
CTTTTGACTATCTGCTTTATCTTGTTTCCAGATTTTCCATATAAAAAATCCCAAGGCAATAGTACAAGCAATAGGAAAGCCAAGTGATGTTATTAAATTCTGAATATCAACCAAATTCATTTCTCATCCCTTTCTTCACCAATAAAAAAAGAATGAGATTTTACCCATTCTTACTTATTAAGTGCTTGATATAATGTAGGGTTCTCACTAGCAAGTTTTGCTCTCTCGCTATATCCCATTTTTTTGAATTGCTCTTTTGTAACTCCTTGTTGCTTAGTGTGATTGCTTGGCTTATTTCCATTGTTGAGAAAGTAGTTACCTAATGTAGTACCTACACTTTCAATGGCTTTATCTACATCATCACCAATATTAAGAAAACTTGCTAACTCTTCCGGCAAACCTTTTTCTTTCAGTTTATTTGCAACTGTTAAAGATTTTTCCTTAGTGGCAAGTTCCTTTTCTTTATCTTCCAATGCTTTTAATCTTGTTTCTAATTCAATTTCTTTCTCACTCTTCTGTGTCTCTATTGGCAATTTTGCTTTAAGTTCTTTAATATCAGCCGAATATTTCGTTCTAATTTTATCGCCCTCACTCTGGATTGCCTTGTTTACTACATCTAGTTGTTCCTGTGTTAATCCTAATTCTGATAATTCCATTTGCTAATTCCTTTCTAGTTGCATATTCTCGCCCTAGATAATCTAGTTCTACAACATACACCTATAAAATTTATAATTAGTTACATATATAAAAAAGCCATGACATTATTATCATGACTTGATTATTGGGAGGGTGTGGGATTTGCACCCACTTGTCATTTCTGACGGACTAGAATAATGACTATTCATTTGAATTTATATCTAAACCAGTAATGGTAAAGAACGGTTTAATATGACTAAAGCCATAGGATAACAACATATATTAATATTGCTATGCATATATTGGTCGCTTTCCATTAGGTGTCTTTTTATATGCCCACAATTAATGGGTAAAAAATAAAACAATCTTTTTAAAAAATTTTGATATGCCCACATAATATGGGCGATAAATATGTTATTTTTTTTATTGAACCTCGTGGGACATTCTGTATTTTTATTATACTTTTATCTATCTACCATATATTACAGAAAATTGAGAAATACTTTAAGGCAAGTGAAATCAAGTCTTATAACGATTTCAAAGTCTAAAATAAAAATGTGGTCATTACACATTATATATCTATCATATATTACAGAAAAATATAAAGTGCTACAAACCAAATAAAATCAAGGCTTATAACAATTTCAAAGTTAAAAAAACGCTCGTCTAGTTTTATCTTTCTACCATATATTACAGAAAATTGAAAAGCACTGTAAGTCCAGTAAAATTAATGGCTGTAGCGATTTTGAAGTCTAAAATCTCGTGACTCCATTTTTTTATCTACCATATATTACAAAAAATTAAATTGTGCTATAAACTAAGTAAAATCAAGGCTTGTAGCCATTTTGAAGTCTGAAATAAAAACCATTACACATTATCTATCTACCATATATTACAGAAAATTGAAAAGTGTACGAAAGCAAGTAAAATCAAGGCTTGTAGAGATTTTAAAGTCCAAAATAAAAAGTTCCACACTATTAACTTCTATATCTTCTTTGTTTTTCTGTCTTTATTTACATCAATTCAACCGATAAAACTGCATTTGCTGTATGACCATTTCCGTCTGTTACAGTAACCGTCATTGTTGCATTTTCGAACTGTTCATCCGAAACACCAACTTTACAAGTATTAGCCGTCGGTGTAAATGTTACAGTGCTTGTATCTAATTCTGCACTACCAACCCATGACCACGTATAATTTACATTGTCGATGACAACACCATTATTTGTTAGTGTAGCCGTAAGTGTTTTTCGTATATTTATATTGATAGGGCTGCGGTTTATTCACTTCCAACAGCCCAGACATCAATTTTAATGTGGTTGTATATACTCCCTATTTATAGCATACTTGCTTTTTTATTAAAAAAATGCTTGAAACACTTGTAAATAGGCAATTTCAGACGATTAATTAATCAAAGAAAAAACAGTTTCTAGCCGGTATTATGTAAAAAACGCAGAATGTATATTGATGATCATGAACAATTTTTCGCAATTTTATTAACATATTTCATTTTCATATTTTCTTTTGTTCTTTCTAAATTAATTTCTTTTGCGCATTTTATACAGTATTTTTGTGGTCTTCCTACATAATTTGTAATTTTAAATATTTTACCACATTCTAAATTTTCGCATTGTTTATATCCGTCTTTGAATTTTCCTAAAAACTGATTACCAAGTTTATCAAACTGAACTTCTTTTGAACATTTACCCTTTATTACATATAGGCTGATATGCTAACTTTAATTGATTTTGTACATAAATTATTCGCATCTCTAAGTGTAAGTGTAAATGACTTACCAATCAAATTTTCATACGTATCAGCAATCATAATTTTATATTTATTTGGGGTTGTATTACTTATTTGCAGTAGACTTACATCGAAATCATCGGACGTGGTACTCCAAACTGGTGTAATTGTTGCTGTAACATCAACATTATTATCATAAAAAACACCTGTAAATGTCTTATAATTCCCACCCACTATAATTGCAGGATCACCAGTATACGTAATATCACAGGTTATACTAGGAGGTGCTTGTGAAATTGTAATTGTAATATTTGCACTAACCCCTTCCCAAGATGCCGTAATAACAACTGTTCCTGAATTAACTAAAGTCATTAGACCATTAGTATCAACTGTCGCAACTGTTTCATCACTTGATACATATGTTAAGACTGCATCTGATACAGCCGAATTATTTAACATGGCTTCAAAGGTCAACTGATATGTACCATCATCCATAGACACGGTATCTACACCTGTATAAGTAAGTGCGTAAACGTCTGGTGTGCTTGTTGTCTGTTCCAATTTAAGATAACCTAGACCATTATCTGTGTATTTATTAGTAATCTCATAGGTATTACCCATAACATTTATATTTGCTCCAATAGACAATTTCTTATAATTACTATTGACACCTGTATATAAAATAACTGTGCCATCTATTACTGTAATCACTTGATTTCCACTTGTTGTAATTTCAACATTACCTGTCACACAAGGTATGGTAGCGCCATTACTAATAATAGTTTGTGTGCATTTCTGTGCTACTGACGTATAAAAGATATTACTTTGATCAGCCTGTCTATTGATTACCAAATAAATTTCATTTTTATATCTAAAGATTGTGCCATTGTCTATTGCTGTATCTTCCGGATAGTACAATCTTAATGATTCTTCCGTATCTGTGGAAAGTGATTTTGTCCGAAAGAATACTTTATATTCTGCACCAGTATAGTAATCTGTAATCGTCTGTTGCTCTCTTCTCATTACATTCTCAAACTGGTGTTTAATTCTGTTTTGATGATTCATATATATCCCCTTTCATGTGATAGTGGATTTTATAATTAGGGTAAGACATTTCCATTTAGTAGTGATACCTCTCCATAGTATCTTAAAATTATTTCGATATATCGTATGTATTTAACCCTTGATTTCGCAATTAATATGATTATTTGCATACTCTCCTATATAGTGGCTATTTGTCAATCACTGAAAGCCTTGATTTTAGAGTGTTTGAGAGGTGTCTAAAAAACGAGTGAAAAAATCACCAATTTTTTACCCATTAATTGTGGGTAGAATATCTTTGCATTTTATTGCTCAACTTGGTTGAATTTTTTATTTTCTATATTCTTAGTTTCTCTGTACGTTTTTTGTATGCTCTCCTTTAAAGTGGCTATTTGCTATTGGCTGAAACCCTTATAAATAGGATATTTGAGAGATATTAAAAAAACGAGTGAAAATTGGTGCTTTTTTATGTCCATATATAGTGGGTGAAAAATTACGCAAAATATAAGTTTGTTAAGTCTAGTTAAATGACTTTTATTAATTTCTGTATAAAGCATTAAAATTTCATACTCCCTATTTATAGAATACTTGTTTTTATTACGAATAATGCTTGTACACCTTGTAAACAGAGTGTTTGCGACCTTCTGGCTTTTCATTAATTATATAGTTTCTTTATTCACCATTTATATAGTACTTGCTTTTTCTTAAAACAATGCCTGTAAGTATTGTAAATAGAGATGTTTAAGAATCATTGCTCGGTCTAGTAAAAACAGTTTCCCTATATACACATATATAGTGGACTTTCTTTTTTACAATAAAATGCTCGAAAGCCTTGTAAATAGTGAGTTTACACCTTATAGGCTTTCAAAATTTTTTTTACTTCTCTATTTACCCATTTATAGAATACTTGCTTTTTTACAATAAAATACTTGAAAGCCTTATGAATAGGGTACTTTGACAGATATCTAAAAAGTATCATTTTAAGTTTCTCTTATTCTACCATATATAGGAGACTTGTTTTTTTCTGATATAATGCTCGTAAACCTTGTGAATAGAGTGTTCCATCAAAAGAGTTTTTGTCACTTTTTTAATCTTCTCTATATATACATATATAGAATACTTGCTTTTTACTATAATAATGCCTGTAAGCCATATAAATAGAGCACTTGCGACTTTCTGGCTTTATCCACAAAAATCAGTTTCTCAATCTCCCTATTTATAGAATACTTGTTTTTTTATAAAAAAATGCTTGAAAGCCTTATAAATAGAGCGTTTTATGTTTTTTCTAAAATTCGGAAAATGTAGTTTCTTATACTTCCCCCATTAGTGCCGATTTCATCAACCTCTGAAATGTAGTAAATTCAATTGTTTGCAAGTTTGAAAATAAAAGAGCACTGTGGCAAAAACGTCGTTTTGGGATATTTTTGAGTGTTTTTCCTTTTCCCCCATTAGTGCCGATTTCGTCAACCTCTGAAACACTTGTAAATAGGGCATTACAAGACTTTAAAATGTTCCAAGTCCAACAAAAAAGTGGCATTTTTGAGTGTTTTTTCCTATCCCCTCATTAGGTTGGTTAACAAAAACGTCAAAAAGTCAGTAAAATCAAGGGGTGCGAAACTTCAAAATCAATTTGCTATGTGGAAAAAACGTCATTTTTGACCATTTTTTATTTTCTCCTCATATATTCACTTAACTACAAGTCCTAAAGTCCTCCATTTATTCACGTTTCAAGGTTTCAAAATCTTCTTGTACCAACAAAAAAGTGGCATTTTTAAGTGTTTTTTACTTTCCCCCATTAGTGCCGATTACACCAAGTCTTGAAAACCTTGTAAATAGAGTATTTCAAGACTTTGGCATAACCTCGGTGGTCTTAAAAATGAGCATATTTAACGTTTTTTATCTCATTTCTATCTGTGTTGGTTTATGAGATAATCGATCCAATGGATTAAATTTCTCAAAATCCAACTGTAAATCAGCCCCAAACATCTGTACATATTCTTTTGTTACCGTTAAATCTGAATGGCCTAGTATCTTCTGCAATCTGAATATATCACCACCGGCGAGTATCCAGTTCTTTGCAAAAGTATGTCTGAATAAGTGACACGAGGTCTTATTAACATTACGTTTGATATTATATCCTCTAACTAGTTGTTGAAATGTTCTACAAGACGCTTGTTCACCATAGTTGTTACAAAACAGATATTCTTCTGGATCATCACCACGAATCTCAAGGTATTCCTTTAATATATTCGATAACGTATTGGACAACGGTATTATCTGTTGCCTTTTATTTTTACTCTTCTTAATAAGTATTGTTCCATTCTCAAAATCAATATCCTTTATCTGCACGTTTAAAGCACTTGACAATCTATTACCTGTACCAAGTAAGTAATTCTCAAATACCCATACCTTATAAGTCGCAAATGAGCATGAGTTAATATCCGGCTTTACTAGTAATCGTTGCAATTCATCATCTGTATACGTTTCCTTAATCTTCTTTTCTACCCTGGTCATTTTAATCCGAAATGATTCCATCCAATTACATTCCATAAAGTAATATAGAATTACTCTCATGTTTCTAAGATAGGAATTAACGCTAATGTTATTAATATTCTGATTCTCTCTTAGGTACATAATAAAATCGTCTACGGTATCATGAGATATTGCACTAACCAAAGTATCACCACTAATAAAGTCAGTAAATATTTTGTATGCGATTTTGTAAGTATTGATTGTGTTTACCGATAGGTTGTTGACCTTGCATTTCCGTTCAAACAATAAAAATGCTTCATTAAGAGTTGGAGATTTAGATTTTTTCATAGAGATTTGTTGCTTCATAAGACATACTTCCTTTCAACATGACTAGTTAAAAAATGCGAAATAATCATGCGAAAGTTTTAGGGAAATAAAAAGACTCTTTATCTACTAAAACCCTAGTAAATAAAGAGCCTAATGCAGTTGAAGGGACTTGAACCCTCACCCACGTACGTGGACATGAACCTGAATCATGCGCGTATGCCAATTCCGCCACAACTGCATTACGTATAATAATTTATATCAAATCTAGAAAAATGTCAAGTTATATTTGAAATTATATATACAATTATGACACTTTATTCTTCTCTACTTCACCTCATTAAGCCCTACCAGTAGTATTACGATTTTTGCAATATAGTCCATATCAAGACTAGTAATCTGCTGCGGATCTCCAATATAGTTCTCTGAGTAAGGATTAGCACCCATCAGATAATCCAAAAATACTTCTGCATTGTCGTATAGGTTGATATCCTTTAAATAACAACCCATAAGAAATAAGGTAGTTGCTTCACTAATTACAGTCTGAAATGTTGCAGAGGATTCATATACTACCTGAAAATTTTGGGTGTTCACATGACTCTTGATAGATTTCACCCTTGTATCCATAATAGTCTTAATATTGGAATAGGTCTCAGTACTAAAAATCTCTTTTCCTTCTTTTAATCCATTAAATATACCGTAGCCTGCAACCATCTGCCAGGTAAAACCAATATTAAATCCAGTATCCAGATGTTCAGACACATAATTTACATAATCAGATCTTTTAGTCGTTAAGGCAAGTTCCATGGCTGCCCAAAATCTCTCATCCCTGTCATCATCATCAGTAAATTCTGCTGTGGTTACTTTGTCTGGATTCGAAAAAATGATATTGCTTTTATGGTTCTGTAAGAATGACCATGCTTTTTGAGCTGATGTAAGGCAACTATTAGCAAACTTCTTATCACTCTTCTCATAGTAACCATAAGCCCTTGCCATTACAGCAGCATAATCAGCTGTAGCACAGGTACTGACTGGAAATATATAAAGTCTATTTAATTCACCTTCATGAGTTGAAGCTGTAACTTTATGATAGACACCACCTTCTCTATTTTGAAGCTTCTGTAGCCACTGGAGCTCTTGTTTCACAAGCTGAAGAATTACATCTGGCTTAAGATCCGCTATCTCTTCTTCCTTTAAATCAAGTTTCTTATAATTATCATACATTAACATAAGAGATGCTATCGTAGTACAGCTATCAACTACATACTGTCCCCTGTCTTTTAAATCATACCATCCACCAGTTACATCAATCATCTCTCTAGTCTCATATATCTTAGCTTTTATACCGTCTGGATTATTACTTTTACTTAGAAAATCTGCCTTTTTCTTTATTTCGGAGAAATAGTCTCCAATAGGTTTATAATATTCTTGATAAACATATTCTCTAATAGCAAATTCATCTGAAAATGAATCGTCCCCACATATTATGTAGTACGAACCCGGGATTCTTAATGCGCTAAAATCGGCAAACTTAACCATTCTATTGTTGACATTATCCCATCTTCTTCCTTCAAGTTTACCAGAAAAAACAGTATTTCCACTTTCATCTAATACCTGATAGGAGTCAACTCCATCATCACAGTTCACAGCTGCTATCTTTTTATCATACAGTCTATAGCCAATCTGATTTAAATTAATTGGATAACTTGCTTCTCCAGTCAATGAACTTAAAGTATTCTTCTCAGCCTCAGCTTCACTTGGTATATCCGTATTATCTCCAGTAGGTTCTGCCTTTATCACAGTCTTATATAAATCAATATCTTTACTTGAATTGTTTGAACAGCATGATAAGGTTATAACGCCAATTAGACTACAGATTATTCCTACTACAAACTTAATATTTTTTATTTTATCTCGATCCATAGCACCCTCCACAATAGAAGATTTAGGTCAATTACGATCATATTTATATAGTATTATAATATATAGTTTACTGGAAGGCAATGAAAGGATGGATTAAGCTGTCAAACTTAGGGATAAAAGTAAGTTTTCTAGTTCTTCCACAGTATCTACAATATAATCTGGATTTGAATTTTCTAGTTCTTCTCTGGAACCATAACCATAGGAAACAGCAATACTTGTTATCCCATGACTCTTTGCACCTATGACGTCAAACATTCTATCTCCTATCATCACAGCCTCATTCTTACTTTCTTCTGTAACTCCCAGAAGACGTAAGGCCTCCTCCACTACTTCATCCTTATCCACTCTTCTTCCGTCTAATAAGCTTCCTACTACATGATGGAAATATTTTTTTATATCAAAGTATTCCAAAATTCGCTCTACAAATACTGTTGGTTTAGAACTAGCAACAGACAGTTGATATCCCTTCTCTTTTAAGTGACTTAACATACTATCAATGCCTGGATACATCTCATTTTCATAAAGACCTTTAGTAGAAAAACGAGAACGATATATTTCCAGCGCTTTGTCTGCCTGCTCATCACTTAAACCATACCTGTCCATAAATGAACCCTTTAGTGGAGGCCCAATTAATGGTTCTAATTCCTCTAGATTTTCTACTTGAATACCGAAATAATCAAGTGCTAGCTTAGCACATGTGGTAATTCCAACCTTTGGGTCCGATAATGTTCCATCCAAATCAAATAATGCATACTTTGTCATATGATGCTCCTTATATTTTTTTATTTTATAATACCTTACAAATCCCCATGAGTAAAGAGAACTCCGACAATTTTGCCGGAGTCCTTAGTATCCCTTTTATATAGTTGCAATATTAATCAGCGTAAGATTATCCTTTGCAGCTGTCTCAAGACTTGTTAATAATGCATTGGCTGTATCCAGTGAAGTCAGGCAGGTTACACCTGTCTCGATGGACACACGACGAATCAAAAAGCCATCTCTTGTTTTATCACGACCTTGGGTTGGTGTATCTATTACAAGATCTATCTTATGCTCTAGAAGTAGATCCATCAAAGTTGGTGCCTCTTGATCTAGTTTATTTACAGGGAAGGCAAGAACACCGTTAGCATTTAACACTCTTGCTGTACTTCTGGTTGCAAAGATATCATAGCCCAAGGCTTTAAATCTTTTTCCTACCTGAACTGCTTCCAATTTATCTGAATCCTTAACCGTAATAATCATTTTCTTATGCTTTGGAAGATTCATTCCTGCACCTAAGAACGCTTTATATAAGGCTTCATGGAAATCCTCTGAGATACCAAGACATTCTCCAGTAGATTTCATCTCAGGTCCCAAGCTGATGTCAGCACCACGAAGTTTTTCAAAGGAGAATACAGGCATCTTCACAGCAATGTATTTACTTTCTGGTTGTAAACCTGGGGTATATCCCATATCACGAAGCTTTTCTCCTAGAATCACCCTGGAAGCCAAGTCTACAATCGGAATTCCGGTTACCTTACTGATATATGGCACGGTACGGCTGGAACGAGGATTTACCTCAATGACATAAACCTCTTCCTGATAGATAATAAACTGGATGTTAATCAGACCTATTACATGAAGACTTTTCGCCAGCTTCTTTGTATAATCCTCAATAACACGTTTGCATTTGTCAGAAACGTTCTGAGTTGGGTATACACTAATGCTATCTCCAGAGTGAATACCAGCCCTCTCCACATGTTCCATAATACCAGGAATAACGATGTCCTCTCCATCACATACAGCATCTACTTCCACTTCCTTACCCATCAGGTATTTATCAACCAGAATTGGATGTTCCTGTAAATGACGGTTAATAATGCTCATAAATTCTTTGACATCTTCATCAGATATGGCAATCTGCATGCCTTGACCACCAAGCACATAGGATGGACGAACTAAAACTGGATATCCCAGCTCATTAGCAGCTGCAAGAGCCTCCTCCGTAGTAAATACAGTTCTTCCCTGTGGTCTTTTAATGCAGCACTCCTCTAAAATCTCATCAAAAAGCTCACGATCTTCTGCTGCGTCCACGTTCTCAGCGGAGGTTCCAAGTATCTTTACGCCCATTTTCATAAGACTTTCTGTAAGCTTAATGGCTGTTTGTCCACCGAACTGCACCACCGCTCCCACTGGTTTTTCCAAACGGACAATATTCTCTACATCTTCTGGAGTAAGTGGTTCAAAATACAGCTTGTCAGCAATATCAAAGTCGGTACTTACAGTCTCTGGATTATTATTTACAATAATTGTTTCATATCCCGCATTCTTTAATGCCCAAGTAGCATGTACGGAACAGTAGTCGAATTCGATCCCTTGTCCGATTCGAATCGGTCCGCTGCCAAGTACCAGAACCTTTTCCTTTTCTGATTCTGGGTTTACTTCATCGAAGCTTCCAAAACATCCATAATAATATGGTGTGCTAGCTTCAAACTCTGCTGCGCAGGTGTCTACTATCTTAAAGGCTTTGATAATCTCATTTTCATAACGAGCTGCCTTAACTTCAGCTTCCTGTTTACCTGTCAACAGGGCAATAACCTTATCTGGGAATTCAAGTCTCTTTGCTTCCATAAGTAACTCAGGAGTAAGTTCTTCTGATCTAAGCCTTTGCTCCATTTCTACCAGGATAGCTATCTTATCGATAAACCAGATATCTATTTTCGTAATATTATTGATTACATCGTAGGAAATGCCTCTTCTTATGGCCTCTGCAATAACGAAGATTCTTCTATCATCAATCACATGAAGCTTTTCGATTATATCTTCCTCAGTTAAGTCGTCATATTCTGTAGTAATTAAGCTATCTACATGCTGTTCCAAAGAACGAAGGGCTTTCATAAGAGCGCCTTCAAAATTGTTACAGATGCTCATAACCTCACCGGTAGCCTTCATCTGAGTAGTAAGTGTTCTCTTCGCCATAATAAATTTATCAAATGGCAACCTTGGTATCTTCACTACACAGTAATCTAGCGCAGGTTCAAAACTTGCATAGGTTTTTCCAGTAATAGCATTTTTAATCTCGTCTAAAGTGTATCCAAGAGCAATCTTTGCAGCAACTTTGGCGATTGGGTATCCGGTAGCCTTACTTGCAAGAGCAGAGGAACGACTTACACGTGGATTTACTTCGATAACACAGTACTCAAAGGAGTCTGGATTTAGCGCATACTGCACATTACATCCACCAGTAATATTTAACTCACTGATGATATTGAGGGCAGAGGTTCGAAGCATCTGATGATCCTTATCCGTTAAAGTTTGAGAAGGTGCTACAACAATACTATCTCCTGTGTGTACACCAACTGGATCCAGATTCTCCATATTACAGACGGTAATACAGTTTCCGGCACTATCTCGCATTACTTCATATTCAATTTCCTTCCAGCCGGCTATGCATCTTTCTATGAGGCACTGACCTACACGACTTAAGCGAAGTCCGTTGGAACAAATATCTTCTAATTCAGTTGGATTGTTAGCGATACCACCACCGCTTCCACCAAGGGTGTATGCAGGACGGATTACGACTGGATACCCTATCGTTGCCGCAAAGGCGATGGCATCCTCTACAGTATTTACTACAAGACTGGCTGCAACCGGTTCCCCGATTTTCTCCATAGTGTTTTTGAATTCTAGACGGTCTTCTGCCTTCTTAATTGTTTCAGAAGTAGTACCAATGAGGTTTACATCATTTTCACGAAGGAAGCCACTCTCCTCTAATTCCATAGCGATATTTAAGGCTGCCTGGCCGCCAAGGGTTGGAAGTACGCTATCTGGCTTCTCTTTTAAAATCAACTGTTTTACAACATCTGTAGTAAGTGGTTCTATATATACTTCATCTGCGATATCCCTGTCTGTCATAATGGTAGCAGGATTGGAGTTAACAAGTACAACCTCGATGCCCTCTTCCTTTAAGGAACGACAGGCCTGTGTACCTGCATAGTCAAACTCAGCCGCCTGGCCGATTACAATAGGTCCAGAACCTATTACTAATACTTTTCGGATACTTTCAATCTTTGGCATTATTTACACACCTCCATCATATGAATAAATCGGTCAAATAGGAACTCAGAATCCTGAGGTCCTGCTGAGGCCTCGGGATGGAACTGAACGGTAAATACATTTTTATTCAGATAATGAAGTCCCTCCACCGTCTTATCATTTACATTGATAAAGCTGGTCTCTGCAAGAGAGGTATCTAGGCTCTCACCATCTACTACATAACCGTGATTCTGTGAAGAGATGTATACTCTTCCTGTACTTAGATCCTTGACAGGATGATTAGCACCTCTGTGACCGTATTTCATCTTATGGGTTTTTGCTCCATTAGCTAATGCCATAAGTTGGTGTCCTAGACATATCGCAAAGATTGGAATGTCTGTATTATATAATTTCTTAATTTCTTCAATGATTTCAACACATTCCGCAGGATCACCAGGTCCGTTACTAAGCATTATGCCATCAGGTGCATCTGCAATAATATCCTCTGCTTTAGTCATAGCTGGATAAACGGTTACCTGACAACCTCTCTTTAAGAGACATCTTACAATGTTTTTCTTAGAGCCTAGGTCCATTAAAGCAACCTTAAATCCATTGGCTTCTACCTGCTTTGTACCTAAGTCACCTGCTTTGTAGGTCTTAACCTCTTTACAGCTCACCTTATTAACAACCTTGGTCACACGGTAATGATGGATTTTCTCTAACACCTCGTCTAATTTATAGTTCTCATTGGTAGTAATCATTCCATTCATAGTACCCTTTTCCCGAAGCAGCTTTGTTAAAGCTCTCGTATCGATACCTGCGATTCCAGGAATATCATTGGTAATTAGAAAATTCTCAATACTATCTTCGTTTCTAAAGTTGCTTCCCCGTCTGGCTATTTCTCGTACAATATATCCATCTGGCCATGCTTTTTGAGACTCTGTATCCTCATAGCACACTCCGTAATTTCCGATCAGCGGGTAAGTCATTACGACTGCCTGGCCTGCATAGCTAGGATCTGTCAGTACCTCCAAATAGCCTGTCATAGAAGTGTTAAAGACTATCTCACTTATGACTTCACGGTTAGCGCCGATACTATTTCCTACAAATGTGGTTCCATCTTCTAGTATTAGAAATGCTTTCATAAATCCACCTATTCCTTTCTTTTTCTTTTGATTTTCTTTCGAATTCAGAAAAATACACAAAAAAAAAGAATACACACCAACATTCAACACTCGGGTTCTCTTTTTACAATATGCTTTAATCCTAAATTGTCATAAGTTTATCATAAGTCCATTTATATGGCAAGAAGTTTTTTTAGAAAAGAAAAAGTAGACATTTTCTTTAAATGATTACTAGAAAATGGCTACTTTTTAGTTAAGAATATTAAGTTAACTCTGCAATTCTACTTACCCCAACAAATATCTCACTTATTTTATACCAGGTAGCAAAATCAACCGTTCCGGTCTCTGGCAAATTAAATATCTTCTGAAAGACAGAAACTGCTTCTGCTGTCTTTTCTCCATATTTTCCGTCCTCAGCTATCTTCGGAATCAAAGGATACCCTCTCGAAATCACATTTAGCTGATTTTGGAGTTGCCTTACTTTCTCACCGACAGAGCCAATCTCTAACGGTGACCCAGGCCAAGACAATGGAACTCCTGCCACTTCCTCTGCCGTATTAATAAACATAGTGTTACCATAGAAATTACGAAGAATTTCAATTGGTGTGTAGCCTTGATCACCAAGATATTTGGAACCCCACTGTGTCATCCAGTTTGGACAGGTTACATTCCTACCATCGCAATATTGGGTAAGAATTGGCTGTCTCACATCTGGAAAAGACAGATAATTAGCAAATATTATATCCACTACTTCTGATATGGTATCAAAGAAATTCCTCTCAGGTATAAACTTATGATCATATGCTGTTGACGATGTAATTGTAAAGCTATAACCTTTATTCCGGTACCACTCTGTGTATACCCTATTCAGAGTAAATGATTGGATTGCCAGTACATTGGCCTGTATAGTTGCCTCCGGCCAGGTAGCATAGATTTCAGAGGAGGCTACATTTTTAATATAGTCTTTATACTTCACGTAGTAATTCTTGGCACTAGTGTCTTTAGGTGGTCCATTGTGGACTACAATAAATTCTGGAATTACCACCTTACTTAATACGATTTCACCGGTTTCATTCACTGGCTTTATCTCCGCCTCTGCGATTTTAGGTGGATAATCACCCAATAGTACATTAGGGCCTATCGTAAATAATTCCTCACTTTCTCCTACAGCGTTATTAATTGGTATGAGAGAAAAATTCTGTATGGCTGTAATTGTAGGAAGAACCTGTACCCCATCTATCTTCACTGTTTCAAATCCCGGTATAGAAACCGTAACATTATATTCGCTATATGGCTGTACGTCAGATGGTTCCATACTATAATCAATATTAGGAGCCGGTAACTCCACTTCCCCTGTACGACCTATGTTATCTGTCAGTAATTCTTCTATTACCCTACCAGGGTCACTGGTACTACTGATACTAACGGTAGCTCCCTCTAATGGTCTGGATGCAAGAATAGATGTAACATCTGCACGAAATCTACCAAAAGACTGAACCCCAAGTTCAGCTGGGTAAACTATATCTTTTCTCATAACTACCCCGATTCTTATATTTTATTATATTTTATGATAGGAAATTTATAATGTTCCATGAAAGCTTCAAGTTCAACAACGGTCAATTTTTCTTCCAACTATGTGACCATTGATACGGTTTACTTCTCTGGTCAATGGTACCAAATCCATAGCCTGCTTTCTTAATCTTTTCTATAATTTGAGGCAATACCTTTGCGGTCAGTCCATTAGACTGTCCATCATGAAGCAGAATCACTGGTTCCATATATCTGTCAAAGCTGCGAATATTCTTCATAATGGAGTAACTGGTTGGCTTCCCTATGGCATCTTCCCCTGTTACATTCCAATCGATATACTGAATGTTTCTATTATTCAATTCCTCAATGATGTCGTTACAAAAACCCGAAATGTAGCAGTTGGCACTTCCATAAGGAAAACGATAATACTTAGGTGTAATCCCTGTTGCCTCTTCAATGCGCTCACTGGATTTTAATATATCCTCCAAACAACTTTGCTTGGATTTATATATCTTCTTATAGTTATGATTATAAGTATGTATTCCAACAACATGCCCTTCTTCTATCATACGCTTTACTAATGCTTCTCGTTCCGGTGTGATCTCTTGGGCCACTATAAAAAAGCTTGCTTTAATCTGGTATTTATCAAGAATTTCTAGTACCTTCTCTGTATTTTTACTCGGTCCATCGTCAAAGGTCAGAAAAGCAGTCTTCGTAAGTTCCTTTTTCTCAACATCAGCATCCCTTGCAGCCTCTTTATTCTCTCCCTCCATAGCAGTGACATCTTGGCTTTCCTCTTGGTTCCATGTGTTTTTTTGTTCTTCGTACTCTCCATAAGTCTTTGGATACCTTACTCGGCCAACAGATGTCTGATCTACTATATAACAGATTGAAATGCAGATAAAAATAAAACTAACAATCCCAATTATTTTTTTAATAACCTGCCTTTTCATGGAATTCCTTCTTAACTATTAATCTATATATCATATGCAAAGAACCGTGGATGCATGCACCCCACGGTTCTTCAATGTAACTCTATACTCTTTCATATCGGTTAAAATAATACACCAAATCATAATATGTCTGTTCCTCACTGTCTGCAACTAGCTTCCATTCAGGGTTTTTATCTAAATTAGGAAAATAGGTATCTGCCTGATAGACATAATCTATCTTTGTAACATGAGCAACCTTGCAAAACGGAAGCATTTGCTCATAAATACTTGCTCCTCCAATGACATAAACCTGATCTGTTGGAATATCTTTCACCTGTTCAATGGCTTCCTCTACGCTATGAACGACAATAGCATCTTTTACGGTGTAGTTCTTATCTTTTGTAATCACAATGTTAGTACGATTCTTTAATGGCTGCTTTTGTGGAAAAGATTCCAAGGTCTTTCTTCCCATAATCACTACTTTTCCTGTAGTAGTCTCACGAAAGAAACGCTGGTCAGCAGGGATTCGTACCAATAGTTCATTTTTATAGCCAATTGCCCAATTATTATCTACGGCAACAATTAAATTCATGAAATTTCCTCCTTACACAGCAATCGGTATCTTTACCTGTGGTCCAGTCACATAGTTATCCAAGCGGAAATCATCCACAGTAAAATCATAAAAATCTTTTATATCCGGATTCATCCAGAAGGTTGGCGCATCATAAGTTGGTCGACTAATGAGCTCTTCAACTATCGGGATGTGGCGGTCATAGATATGGGCATCTGCTATGACATGCACCAATTCTCCCACTTCATAGCCACAAACCTGAGCAAACATATGCACAAGAGTAGCATACTGACATACATTCCAATTATTGGCTGCCAAAACATCCTGAGAACGTTGATTTAGAATTGCATTTAATCTCATCTTGTCACTATCTCGATCTTTTGTTACATTAAAGGTCATGCTGTACGCACATGGATAGAGATTCATCTCATGGAGATCCTGATGTACATAGATATTAGTCATAATTCTACGGCTATACGGATTGTTCTTTAAGTCATAAATCACCCGATCTACCTGGTCCATCATACCTTCCCTGTATACGTGTTTTACTCCCATTTGATAGCCATATGCCTTGCCAATGGAACCATTTTCATCCGCCCAGCTATCCCAAATATGACTATTGAGATCATTAATATTGTTGGATTTTTTCTGCCAAATCCAAAGAAGTTCATCGATACAACTTTTGATTCCGGTGCGACGAAGTGTCAAAGCAGGGAATTCCTTAGATAAATCATAGCGATTCACAACACCAAATCTCTTAATGGTATAGGCAAAGCTGCCATCCTCCCATTTTGGACGTACCTTTTCGCCTTCCGTACTTGTACCATTATGCATTATATCTTGACACATATCTATAAAAATCTTATCTGCTACACTCAAATTTGATTCATCCTTCCTTATCATTCTTTTTCTATTTTATCGTTTTTCCGACATTTACGCAAGGCATATCCTAGCCTCTTGTAATATATTCCTCTTCTGTTATACAAGCACTACATGCTTGGCTCGCCCTTAACACAAAATGGCTTCCCAGAAAATCATGGGAAGCCATATCGTTTATGCTAGTTTTATTTTATACACAGAAAGTTTTCTTCCTGATATGCCTTAATTCTGGATAAATTGCCGTATTTCTCTACCTCTCCGTTTTCAATAACAACCAATGCAGGAGCTTGCATAATGCCGTATTTTCTTGCCATGTCAGGTTGTTCTTCAGCATCAATCAGCACATAGTCCACATTCTTCAATAACTGCTTCGCTGCTGCACAATTTGGGCAGGTCTTTGTCGTAAACAGGAGACGACTAGTATCTTCTTCTCCTAGATCCAACTGGATTGTAGGGGTTTCAATTTTCTCACCAATTACATCAGACATGGGTCTAGAATGGTTCACACTATATACCTTACGGTTCTTATACTCCTGGGTTTTACCTTCGTTCCAGTTTTGAACAGGACGATAATATCCAGTAATTCGACTGTAGACCTCAGCTTTTTCTCCGCATATTGGACATGTAAACTGTTCACCTGACAAATAACCGTGGTTCTTACAGATAGAGTAAGTTGGAGATATCGTATAGTATGGAAGTTTATAGTTATTTGCAATAGTACGAACCAATTTAGCCGCTGCACTCCAATCAGGAAGTTTCTCTCCAAGGAAGGTATGGAATACTGTTCCGGAGGTATACAGTGTCTGTAATTCATCCTGAATATCCAGAGCATCAAAGACATCCTCTGTGTAGCCTACTGGTAAATGAGAGCTATTGGTGTAGTATGGTGCATCTCCCTCATTTCCTGCTGTACGAATGTCTGGCCAACGCTTCTTGTCATGCTTAGCCAATCGATAAGAAGTAGATTCTGCAGGGGTTGCCTCCAGATTATACAAATCACCATATTCTACCTGATAATCAGAGAGACGCTCTCTCATATGATTTAATACCTTCTTTGAGAATTCCTGTGTTTTTTGTGATGTCATATCTGCTAATAGCCATCTGGCATTTAATCCAACCTCATTCATTCCAACCAAACCAATGGTGGAGAAATGATTATCAAAGCTACCCAGGTAACGTTTGGTATATGGATATAAACCTTCATTCAGAAGCTTAGTAATTACTCTACGCTTGGTATTAAGGGAGCGTGCAGCTATATCCATCTGACGATTCAAACGGTTGAAGAACTCTTCCTCACTCTTTGATAAATAAGCAATTCTTGGCATATTAATAGTAACTACACCTACACTACCGGTACTTTCACCTGAGCCAAAGAAGCCGCCTGTCTTCTTACGAAGCTCACGAAGATCTAGACGCAGACGACAACACATGGAACGTACATCACTTGGTTCCATATCGGAGTTAATATAGTTTGAGAAATATGGAGTTCCATACTTGGAAGTCATCTCAAACAGTAATCTATTGTTCTCTGTATCAGACCAATCAAAGTCTTTTGTAATGGAGTAAGTAGGAATTGGATACTGGAATCCACGTCCGTTGGCATCGCCTTCTACCATAATCTCAATAAAGGCTTTGTTTACCATATCCATTTCTCTCTTACAATCCTTATAAGTAAAGTCAACCTCTTTTCCACCAATAATACATGGTAGATTAGCCAGATCATCAGGTACGGTCCAGTCTAAGGTAATATTAGAAAATGGCGCTTGTGTTCCCCATCGACTAGGAGTATTCACACCGTATATAAAGGATTGAATGCATTGCTTTACTTCTTTATATGTTAGATTATCAATCTTTACGAATGGTGCCAGATAGGTGTCAAAGGAAGAAAATGCCTGAGCACCTGCCCATTCATTCTGCATAATTCCAAGGAAATTCACCATCTGGTTACACAAAGTAGATAGATGTGACGCTGGAGAGGAAGTAATCTTTCCAGGAATTCCACCTAATCCTTCTTTAATCAATTGCTTTAAAGACCATCCTGCACAATAGCCAGTTAACATAGATAAGTCATGTATATGTATATCTGCATTACGATGGGCATTAGCAATCTCCTCATCATAGATTTCTGACAGCCAGTAATTCGCTGTGATAGAGCCAGAATTATGTAAAATCAATCCGCCTACAGAATAGGTAACGGTAGAGTTCTCTTTTACACGCCAGTCCTCTTCTTTCACATAGCTATTAACAATCTCCTTGTAGTCTAATATGGTTGAATTCATATTACGTATTTTTTCACGGTTCTTACGATATAAGATATATGCCTTTGCGACATCGGTATACCCTGTTTGCTCCAGAACATGCTCTACGCTATCCTGAATATCCTCCACAGATACCTCTTCATCTTTAACCTTTCCCTGAAAATCTGAAGTAACCCTCAGTGCAAGCAGATTAATAATATCATCATTGTACATTTTTGAGGTAGCGTTAAACGCCTTTGCAATTGCATTAGAGATCTTGGACAGATTAAACTCGGCAATCTCTCCATCTCTTTTCATTACCTTAAACATGAATCTAGCTCCCTTCTAACCTGTTTATTCTCATTTGTTCTAATTTTGTTGTTTGAATATAATTGTAGCAAATGTAAAAAGGCTAGTCAAGGTATATCTACAATATCTACGTCAAAAACAAGGTCATACCACAATATGTAGTATGACCTGTAAAACCTTGATTCTATTAGCTTCATGGATTTGTCAATAACATAATTAACAAAAAAATATCCTATTTTTTGTGCAAGATATATATAATTAAAAAATTATTTTGTGATAGATTTCCTTCGGCACATATGCCCTGACAAATATTCCATTTTCCTGGTATTCTTCCATAAGAAGTTGCCCATATTTCCTAATCATCTGAATCATTCCTGCATCCTGGTAGGAAAACACCTTTTCAATCAGAACCTTCTGCTCCTTAAGGATTGTCTCTATAGAGTCTAATAGTTCATTTAAACCGTTCCCTTGTTTTGCCGATATCTTTATTGTCTTATCAGCTTTTAAATCCTTCATGACAACCGGTAGTTCTAAACGGTCTTGTTTGTTAAATGCGGTGATTACCGGTTTATCCTTAACACCGAGCTGCTCCAATGTCTCATAGACAATATGCATCTGCATATCTGCTTGAGGATTAGATGCATCGACAACATGAAGTATAATATCAGCGTATTTGGCTTCTTCCAAGGTGCTTTTAAATGCTTCTATTAAATGATGTGGTAGTTTTCTTATAAACCCTACTGTATCTGTTAGAAGAATCTGTTGTCCACTTTTAAGCTCCAGATTCCTTGTAGTAGGATCTAAGGTGGCAAACAGTTTATCTTCTTCCAATACATTGGCATTCGTTAAGGTATTCAGCAAAGTAGATTTACCTGCATTGGTATATCCTACAATGGCAACCACCGGTACGGCATTTCTCTGCCTTTTCATCCTTAAAGTCTCTCTATTTTGTCTTACTCCTTCTAATTCTCGCTTTAATATAGAGATACGCTCTTTAATTAAACGTCTGTCTACTTCGAGCTTTTTCTCACCTGGGCCTCTGGTTCCAATACCACCGCCCAGTCTGGAGAGACTATTGCCAAGCCCTATTAATCTGGTAGAGCGATATCTAAGCTGGGCTAACTCTACCTGAATCTTTCCTTCTTTTGTGCTGGCTCTTGCTGCAAAGATATCTAGTATCATTACTGTTCGGTCAATTACCTTAAGCTGTAGCATATCTTCCAGGTTTTTTATCTGAGCAGGAGAAAGTTCATCATCACAAACAATACCCGTTGCCTCTAGATGCCCTGCCAATTCTTTAATTTCTTCTATCTTTCCCTTCCCTATATAGGTACCGGGATGATAGGCTTCCCTGTTCTGAATCACTTTCGCCACTGTAATGGCTCCAGCTGTCTTAGCAAGCTCCTCTAGTTCCTCAATGGATTCTTCTGTATCGTCTCCATCATTCACGCAAACTCCTACAAGAATCACTCGCTCCTTAACGTCGCCTACCTCATACAATTCTGCCATAAATCCTCCAATTACTTCTTATATCTAGTAGACAGGAATTCATATTCCCTCTTCATATTTTCATCATCTGGATATGTTTTTACATATTCCTTTGCCTTCTCATAAGCAGAATTGAAATCACCTAACTGCTCATAAATAAGTATTTCATTATATTGTAACTCTTTACTACTTATCTTATCCGCAGCGTTAAGTCCAAGCTTCACATAGGACTGGGCCTGCTCATATTCTTTCAAGGCAATATAGCAGGAGCTCAGATTCAAGTAGCAGGTGCTACTAACTGTCTGGGCTTTATCTCCTATAAAAAGCAAGTAATTATCAATTGCTTTTTTATAGTCCTTTTCCATATAGTACACATCCCCCATAAGGCGATATGACTCCTTCCTCTCTGAAGCAATATCCTTTAATATAGTTAAGGCTCCTTCATAGTCCTTCTGATAATACTTGACTTCTGCAAGCTGATAGGATTGCTGCTTATTTTCCGGCTTTATGGCAGCTGCCTTTTTAAGAATAGCGTTTGCCCCTTCTTCATCCTTAGAATCTATAAGCATCTTATAATTCAAAAGATATAAGGTCAAATTCTTGCTATCAAGGCTAAGTGCCTTTTCAAAGTCTTTCTTGGCTTCTGTAGTATTCCCTGCTTCCTTATTTACAAGAGCCCTCTGGGCATAGACAGTTGCAGTACCTTCCTCGTCCACAAGAGCATTATATACCTCTAAAGCCTCGGGATACTTTTCTTGCTTTACAAAGCATTGAGCCAGATAACTCCTTATATCTGTATTCAATTCTTTGACATAATTCATTTTCAAAGCTTCTTGAAACACTTTTACAGCATCTTCGTACTTTTTAAGATAATAATAGGCTACACCTTGTCCTCGAAGCGCACGTTTTTTATTCTGATTTGTTATAGAAGAATTAACATTAACAATAGCATTCCCATATTGTTCAATGGCTTCCTCATATTGGCCTAGCTTTGTCAAAGCCTGGCCATAATCAATATAATAAATCGCTTTATCATTCTTTAATAAAATAGCCTGTTTAAGGTTTTTACAAGCCTCCTCGTACTTGCCATTTTCCAAAGCATCAATTCCATCATCATAATAGCTGCCTGCACTCTTACCAGAGGAACAGGCAGTCAATCCCAACAGTAATGTAATTACACATATGGTGTATATTAATTTCTTCACGATTGATCTCCTAACTTTTTATATTGCGGTATGTGGATGATATTCCAGTCATAATGAAAGGTTATCTTCCCTCTAATATACCATTATAAAAGGTCTGTTTATCTTTTGCAAGGAGGCTTTATTTGCAATAATAACAGCCCTCTTTAGAATTTTTCTTTGCCTGTTTGACCTGATACATAAATTGATCTGCAACATACAGATATTTATCCAGAATATCATTCTCCTTTGTTTCCATCTCGCTAATAAAGTCATAATAGAAACCTACGCTAACGTGTATATTATAGGGTTTACCACTGGTTGCATTATACTGATGTAGAAACTTGCAGATGTTTGTCACAACACTACCAGCATATGAATCATCGAATTTACCCTTCATAATAAGGACAAACTCATCTCCACCTAATCTGGCTACATAGCCATCCTTACCTTTTGCATAAGCAAAAGCATTGGCAACTGCTCTTATCGCACTATCCCCTTGTAGGTGTCCATAGATGTCATTGATCCCTTTCAGGTTATCCATATCCCCAAGCACCATCATAAACTGTAATCCACTGGCTAAACATTCTCGGATCATTTCCTTGGCTACAATATTGAATCCAAGTCGGTTATTCACACCGGTTAATTCATCCCTAACTGCAAGATTATTAAGCTTCTTATTATAGTAAACCATCTCATTGTGAGAACGGACAATCTCAATAGCATTGTTTATATTCCTTGACCAGCTTCGATACTGTGGTTCAAACATAGCAATTTCCTTACCAAAATTAATAACCATGTATCCAAAACAACGATCAATAAAATGAATCGGAGTAAAGTAATAAGTGGTAGGATACTCTCTTTCCTTATTCAAAGCCGGTAGCATCTCTTTTACAGAAAACTTTGTCCTGTCAAAGCTTATCTCTCCATGGACATCACTTACATACATACTCATATGGTCTGTATATCCTAGTGTTCGATACTTATTGTTCTGGGAAACATTCCCCCACTCTTCAGGAAGTATCTCATTCACTTCATCCCAGTCCTCGCAGAGACATACATAGAATTCCTGGTATTTACTAAGTTGATATGTATTATGTGCTACCTCCTTCATACACTCCTCAATGGTAGTAGCAGAGGTGAGATTTTCTTTCATAAAACTACTTCTAGTAAAAAAATCCTGCAAATAATCATTATCCTTGTCTAGATTCTTCAACCGCTTCTGATAGTGTAAATCGATATCACATCCACAGCTTTGAGCAATACAAAGATTTCCACCAGTCTTTGTATCAATAGGTTCATTAGATCCTTCCATCATATTATGTATCATGATTACAGCATTACTACCATGGGTATCAAATGGCATTTCTGCAGAGGTAATACTTGGTATATAAGCGATTCCTTCTTCATAGGAGTCATAACCTAATACAGCCATGTCCTCCGGAACATGAATTCCAGCCTTAACTAATTCCTTTATAACCTCCATAGCAGAATAATCCGCTGCACAAACAAGAGCTTCCGGCATTGGCACTTCTCCATTTATGATCTTATGGGCATAAGCAGCTGCATCAACCACCCAGAAATCTCCATACGAATACCGGTCCTTTTCCACTGAAATATTATGTTTTTCTAAACTGCGGAAATAACCTTTCAAACGATTTTCCGCATGAATATGACCTTTAAAACCAGTCAAACAATTTATCTTTGTAAATCCATGGCATTCAATAAGATGATCCACAAGATGTTCAAAGGTTACCATATCATTCACAGCCAGATATGGAAAATATCGGGATTCCTTATCCAACACAACGATAGGGCAAGAGCACTGGGTTAGCAGTCTTTCTTCTAATTCTTCTTCCAAAGCCGGTACCTGTATAGAATCACCCAACACTATAAGACCATCTAAAGAATCAAAATTAGGTAGGTTAAAGATATTCATTTCACCTTCCAAATAACCAGTGTTTTCTGTCTGCCTAATAAAGGTAGCAAACACACATACATCTAAGTTATAGGAATAGGCTTTTTTTATTATTCCCTTTACTAACAAAACGTTATTTCGATTCGTTGCATTGGAAACCAAAACCCCGATTCGTTTTCTAGTGGACAATTCTCTCACCCCCAGTATGAACAATCTATGGATAAAACACTTATTATATGTCGGCACTCCTATTACATTCTATAATTCTATTTTAAACATTTTTTAGACAAATTACTAGTACTAATTTACTAGATGAATTTTAGTATAAAATCATGTCAACCTATGTAATAATGTGTCTATCCAAGTGTGATATCCAAAATCATCATTAGGGTAAATCCTGTAGCAAAACAAATTGTTCCAATGTTAGAGTGCTTACCTGCAGACATTTCCGGAATCAATTCTTCGATGACTACATAAATCATTGCACCTGCTGCAAAACTCAATAAATATGGTAAAGCAGGCACTATAATTCCAGCTGCTACTATAGTAAATAATGCTCCCAATGGTTCAACTACTCCGGACAATACCCCAAGTCCAAAGGCCTTTTTCTTAGAAGTTCCTCCCGCATATAGTGGCATAGAAATGATGGCACCCTCAGGGAAGTTTTGAATTGCAATACCAATGGCCAATACAAGGGCTCCCATAAGTGAAATATTAGTCTCTCCTGCTATGCTGCCAGCATATACAACACCAACAGCCATTCCTTCCGGTATGTTATGTAACGCAACCGCAAGTACCAGCATAGTTCGTTTGCTTAAATTGCTTTTCATTCCTTCAGCTTCTTGACTTTTACTGTGTAAATGAGGAATAATATGATCCAACAACAAAAGAAATAAGATGCCCAGCCAAAAGCCTACTACTGCTGGTACAAATGCCAGCTTACCTTTAGAAGCTGCCTGGTCTAAAGCTGGTAATAACAAGCTCCAAATGGAGGCTGCTACCATGACACCTGCAGCAAATCCAGTCAAGGCTCGTTGTAGCTTATCCGGTACGTTTCCTTTGACAAAGAATACACAAGCAGCACCAAGTGTCGTTCCGACAAATGGTATTAAAATACCCTCTGATACTTCAAATAACAATCTTATTCACTCCTATTCAGGTTAGTAATGTCTAACTTATATACACAGTATATACCAATTATATTATTTGGTCAACAAAATTACAATTAATGATTGCTATAATATTAACACCATTTAATACCTGCCTAAGCATTGTTTCTTTGGCCAGTTCAAACTCAGAGAACAAGTGTATCTTCTCAGGCAAATGTTCATACACCTTCCAGTATCCGGTATATAGTGAATTTTGTCCTTGATTCTTAATAAATCCTTCCACATCTTCTAGGGGATACCCTAGTATCAAGCCCATTTCATGTGGGAATTCCTTAAAGCCTGTCTTGTATGCTTCATACCGAAATTGCAACTGACTTAGAATGTCATTCAAATTCAGTTGTTCATATCCCTTTCTTTCAAGAAAAGCCCTTACTTGCTTTTGTGATAAATATGACTGTAGCAGGTTTTTATTATACAAAAGAATAATAGTTTTGCATTCCGATTGCAATAACACAAAGCAAAAAAGCTTAGTTTCTCCAATAATCTTCTTTAAATATTCTACTTTATTATTTTGCAAAATTAATAGATTAGCTACCTTAAGACCTGTAATTACAGGTGCGCACTGAAGTACAAGCTGTGTATTAATATCTCTTAAATCCATTCTCTTCATAAGGTTATAGATACTCTGTCTCATAATATTCCTTTCGAGCTAGCTAGTTTTCTTATTATGTGTAGGATTATTTATTACTAATACCTAATTGTCATTATTTCGTCGGATAATTTCCTACTTTTTTGACATAATTTATGGTATGATAGCTATATTAAATTAGAGAAAAGGAGATATGTTATGCCAACAATAATGAAGAATATTAATAAGTCTGAGATATTGACTTTAAAAGATCAGGTAACTTATCAGGATGGACAGGTTGTTAGTAAGACCTTAGCTCAAAATACTGCTGTAAGTATTACATTGTTTGCCTTTTCCAAAGGAGAAGAAATCAGCACTCACGAATCCGGTGGAGATGCAATGGTTACTTGTTTAGATGGTATTGGAAGAATAACCATTGATGGAGAAGACTATGAATTAAAAGAAGGAGATACCATTGTAATGCCAGCAAAGCATCCTCATGCTGTATATGGCAAGGAGAACTTCAAAATGTTGCTGGTAGTGGTATTTTAGATTGTAATAGGAAAAAGGATGAAAATCGGCTATGGCTTTCAATGCCGAATTTTCATCCTTTTTCTTATTACAGTGAAGTGCTCAGTTCCTCACATATATTACATAATTGTCTTTTCTTGGCTTACCTTCTGGAAGTTCATAATTTGGATACCCTAAGATGCAGTTAGCTATACCAACATAGGTGTTTGGAACCTTCCATTCCTTCATTAGTTCTCTGCCTTCTTCTGTCTCAAATACTTCCTTTGCTCTATGTATCCAACAAGAACCTATCCCTAAGGAGTGCGCAGCATTCATCATATTACCCATAGCCAACGAACCATCTTCCACGTAGGTATTACGTGTACTATCCGCAAATACTATGATAAGCGTAGGTGCACCGTAAAACGGATCTATGTCTTTACCCATAACCAAAGCATTCATTTTAGCTAATTTTTTAATAAGCTCGTTATCTTGTACAACAACAAACATAGGGCTTTGCGCCCCTTTTCCACTAGGTGCCCATTTCCCGGCTGTAAGAATATCTGTTAGTTCCTCTTCTTTTATCTGCTCCTCTTTGTATACTCTACAGCTTCTTCTTTCCGTCATGTTTTGAATTATTTCATTCATTGTTCATTCCTCCTAAAGTAATTTAATAACAGGGTTCTCACATATAAGCGACAACCCTGCTTTTCATTAACATAATACATATTTTTGATCACTAATTCTAGAAAAAGTAATCTTAGAACCTGCCATCATACCTTTTATAAGAGCTTCTCGGATATCATAATAATACTTTATCTTGCCTTCCGCCTGCGTCCAGTATGGTTCATGAATATCCACTGTTTGCTCCCAGCAAATTTTCTCCTCAGATTCTTCCGTTATTATGTTCACATGGTCACATGGCATGCCGTTAAGGAGCCGATTTTCCAGTAATTCATATGCTTTTCTTGCTGTGGCTCCGTTTTCCATTCCATGGGCTTTTCCAAAATCATAAGCAATACTCATAATAAAGTTCAGCCGTTCATTATCTTCTTTAAGAAGAGCTGTTACTATATAAGCTAATCTATTTTCTACTAGAGTTACCTGTGTCTGTAACCAGCCATGTATATTGGATTCATCAATAATATCCTCCAAGTTACCTTCTGGCAATCTTCCATAAAGTTTGTCTACCTCTTTGCTAAGTTCTGGGCAGTAACCTCGATTTTCAGCTCCTTCTAGTATTGCAGTGGTTAATTGGTCCTGAAACTGTATTTTATTATATAACCAAGTGTGTATTGGACCCAAAAAAGCGCTCATTATTTCTTCCTTCCTGTTTTTCAACTAAATAATTACGTCTATACACAACTAGTATTTACCACCTTTTTAAAATGTACTCATTAAATTTCTTCTCTTTTTCTGTCCGGATGTTCCCCTGACCATCCTTTTTGAGGCATGGTATCTATACGATACATATCTTCGTCTGATATTATAAAAGAAAAGATTTCCTGGTTCTCCTTCATTCTCTCTAGGGAAGATGACTTAGGCAGAGGAATAATACCTTTTTGTAATTCATAACGAAGGCATAGCTGGCCTGGCGAAACTTGATACTTTTTAGACAAATTTATGATAAGTTCATCCCGAAACATCCTACCCCTTCCGATAGGGCTCCATGCCTGAACCTGTATGCGATGTTTCTGGCAATAAGCTACAGCTGCTTCTTGAGGATATCCCGGATGAATCTCCAATTGGTTGACCATTGGCATAATCTTTGCATTCTTTAATAACGGTTCTATATGATGAGGAAGGAAATTGCTTAAACCAATCGCCTTTATTTTCCCTTCCAAGTATAGTTCTTCCATAGCCCTCCATGTTTCAAGATCAAGCTCTTGCCATTTCTCATATCCCACCTCAGGGATTGGCCAATGTATTAAATATAGATCCAGGTAATCCGTCTGCAGATTATGTAGTGTACGGGCAAATGCCTCTTTTGTATTATCATATCCCATTTCGGTCTTCCAAGCCTTTGAGGTAATGAAAAATTCTTCTCTTTCCAATCCACTTTGTTTAATAGCTTGAGCAAGATAAGTTTCCGTTC
This sequence comes from Bacillota bacterium, assembly GCA_023411225.1. Lineage (GTDB taxonomy): Bacteria > Bacillota > Clostridia > Lachnospirales > Lachnospiraceae > KM106-2. Next base: position 8,501 of record JAEYPA010000169.1, on the reverse strand, counting down.
CATAGAAGGAAGCAGTATCAAAAGCACGGTATCCTGTATCAATTGCCATCTTGATAATTTCTGCATTATCCCCAACTGCTGCCTTATAAGTTCCATAGAATAGGCAAGGAATATTTACTCCATTTACCAATGTATAACAATCTTTTATTGATTTCATTCGTATAGTACCACCTTTCGTATAAAGTTACTTAATTATAACAATTTTCGTAATGTGTATCAAGTTGTGTAAATGAGATTTCTTATCTAATAACAAAGCTGCCGCATTTACTGCGGCAGCCTATATTACTCATATTATAACTGAGGACCTGCACTAACTAAAGCCTTACCAGCTTCGTTGCCTTCGTATTTTGCAAAATTCTTCACAAAACGTTGAGCAAGGTCTTTTGCTTTTGTTTCCCATTCGGTAGCATCAGCATAAGTATCACGAGGATCAAGAATCTTTGGATCTACGCCTGGAAGTTCAGTTGGAACTTCAAAGTTGAAGAATGGCATCTTTTTCGTAGGTGCTTTGGCAATAGAACCATCCAAGATAGCATCGATAATGCCACGTGTATCACGAATAGAAATACGCTTACCAGTTCCATTCCATCCGGTGTTAACCAAGTATGCCTTAGCACCGCTCATTTCCATTCTTTTAACTAATTCTTCTGCATATTTTGTTGGATGTAATTCCAAAAATGCCTGACCGAAGCAAGCTGAGAATGTTGGAGTAGGTTCTGTAATACCACGCTCTGTACCTGCAAGCTTAGCTGTAAACCCAGATAAGAAGTAGTATTTTGTTTGCTCAGGAGTTAATATAGATACTGGAGGCAATACGCCAAAAGCATCTGCTGACAAGAAGATAACTTCCTTTGCTGCTGGAGCAGTAGAAACTGGACGAACAATATTCTCAATGTGATTGATTGGATAAGATACACGAGTATTCTCTGTTACACTCTTATCATCAAAGTCAATCTTTCCATTCTCATCCAAAGTAACATTTTCTAAAAGAGCATCTCTTTTAATTGCATTGTAGATATCAGGCTCAGAATCCTTATCAAGATTAATAACCTTAGCATAACATCCACCTTCGAAGTTAAATACTCCATTGTCATCCCATCCATGCTCATCATCACCAATAAGTAGACGCTTAGGATCTGTTGACAACGTAGTCTTTCCTGTTCCAGAAAGTCCGAAGAAGATAGCTGTGTTCTTTCCTTCCATATCTGTATTAGCGGAACAATGCATAGATGCAATACCCTTTAATGGTAGGTAATAGTTCATCATAGAGAACATACCTTTTTTCATTTCTCCGCCATACCAAGTATTAACAATAACCTGTTCACGACTAGTAATATTAAACATAACTGCTGTTTCAGAATTAAGACCTAACTCTTTATAATTCTCAACTTTTGCCTTTGAAGCATTGTAAACAACGAAATCTGGTTCAAAGTTTTCAAGTTCTTCAGCAGTTGGCTGAATGAACATGTTCTTAACAAAATGAGCCTGCCAAGCAACTTCCACGATAAAACGGATTGCCATTCTGGTATCCTTATTAGCACCACAGAATGCATCTACAATAAAAAGTCTTTTGCCAGAAAGTTCTTCTAAAGCAAGCTTCTTAACTTCATCCCATGCTTCCTTACTTGCTGGATGGTTATCATTCTTATACTCTTCCGAAGTCCACCATACTGTATCTTTTGAATTCTCATCCATAACAATGTATTTGTCTTTAGGTGAACGACCTGTGTATATACCAGTCATAACATTGACAGCACCAAGCTCACTCTCTTGTCCTTTTTCAAAGCCTTCAAGTCCTGGTTTTGTCTCTTCTTCAAATAAAGTTTCATAGGAAGGATTATAAACAATTTCTGTAACTCCAGTAATTCCATACTGTTCTAAATTTACTTTAGACATCTTAAATCGACCTCTTTCTTCTTTAATATTTATGATTAGCATCTTGTAATAAGATTTGCTATCTCCATAGGTTTAGAAACAATCACTTCTGCACCACTTGCCTTTATGTAGTCATGATCTCGAAAGCCCCAGTCAACACTAATACAATCAATTTTAGCATTCTTTGCCGTTTGAATGTCCACCTCAGAATCTCCAATATATACTGCATCTTTCATATCTACTTTTAACTGGGCCATAGTTTCTAATACAGAATCAGGTGCTGGTTTCTTGCGAATACCATCTCGTTCTCCAATAGCGCAGTCAAACACGGAAGGAAAATAGTGGTTACAAAGCTCCTTAACTGCTGAATCTACTTTATTAGAAACAACTGCAACCAAACAGCCTTGTTCTTTTAAAGTATTAAGTAATGGTTTTATACCATCATATGGTTTTGTTTTATTGGTGCAATTTGCTTTATAATAGGGTGTAAAATCTTCAACCAATTGATCGATTACGTCCTCGCTTAAACCATCGGGTGCTCCTCTTTCAATTAGGCGTCGAATTCCATTGCCAACATAGCTACGTACTTGATCTATTGAACAAACAGGGTACTTATATTTGGATAGAACATGATTTAAACCATCCGCTAAGTCTTCTAATGTATCCAATATTGTTCCATCCATATCAAAGATGGCTAACTTATACTTCATTACGTTTATCCCCCGTAGTAACATTTTTGCTCTTATTCTATTATAAATACTCTCTTTCGTCAAATCAACACCTAGATTATTTTTTATAAAACCAAAAAAATAGACTTAAATCATATATATATTTACTACTTAACCCAATTATTATATAATAATATCAGCAAATATTCTTTTTGTATATAATAATTCAGCCATATAATATAACAATATCGTCAGGAGGTGCTCATTGTAATGCCTGATTTTCTACGTATCATCACATCCTATAAAGATCCATCTTTTCCTTACGCAATGTTAACCATTAATGAAAAGACCTGTACTCTTCAAAGTCAAGGTTTTCGATATCTTCATTGGCACGACGATCTTCAATACACCTTAGTCACAAAAGGAGAACTCTCCATTCAAGTGAATGGCTTAATGTACCATTTGAATTGTGGAGATGGCATATTTATTAACTGTGGTCTTCTGCATATGATTAAAAAAATGTCTGTAGATGGTGAGTATGTCAGTTTTAATTTCCCAACTAAAATGTTATCTGCCTTTAATGGTAGCTTGTTAGAGCACAATTATGTTCAACCTTATACTTCTGATTACAATTATCCCGTTTTATTATTATCCTCCGAGAATCAACTGCATCGTAACACCTTAAACATTTTAAACCAAATGAGGGAGTGCGATTTACATTTTGAAGACTATGGGATGCCCTACCACATTTTTTCCTTAATCACTTCATTGTGGCTACATACCATCACCTTGTTTAACTATTCCTCTACAAAATTAAGGAAATCAAAAAACAATAGACATGAGTATTTGCGCCTAATGCTCTCCTTTATTCACAAAAATTACTCATCAAATATCTCTCTTGATGATATTGCAGGTTGTGCACATATTAGTGTATCCGAATGCTCCCGCTGTTTTAAAAGTCTACTAAATGTCACTCCTTATGGATATCTACTCAATTTTCGAATCACAAAAAGTACGGAGCTTTTGGTTGACACCAATTACTCCGTAGCTGAAATTGCCAATATGACCGGGTTCAATGACAGTAGTCATTTTATTCAGTATTTCAAAAAAATACAAAAGAAAACACCTAATCAGTATAGATATTCCTCATAGCCGAACTACATAATAAAATTTACAACAACAAAGCATCCCTTAGGCATAATGCTCCAAATCCCAAGGTCTCATTGGGATACACAGTATAGATATCTAACTTTCTCGTGGAGCTGATTAGGGCAGCCTTTACCTTCTCCCCATATAAGTAAACATCATTTCCTCTAATAATACCATTTTCCATTAGGAGTGCACAACTACCTGTAACAAATGGTGTCGCCATAGAGGTGCCAGATTGCACTGTATAGCCTCCACCAGGAGCACAGCTGATAATGTCTACCCCTGGCGCTACCAGGTCCGGCTTTACCTGATTGTCTATGGTATAGCCCCTACCAGAAAATGGAGCTAAGGCATCCGTATCACTATCATATGCTCCCACACTGATTGCCAATAATGCAGTAGAAGGAATCGTTAATGTAGTCTCTACACTAGGGAGAAGGAATTTGGTATTCCTATTAATTCTACTTCCTGCTGGAAGCCACATATAGAAATCGCCTACTGTGATTTTTCTAGGGGTCAGTTGTATGGTATAGACTCCGGTTGGTAGGAACTCACCGCTGGAATCCCCTACAATAAATATCTCCTGATAGATGCTGTAAGGACTTGGTTCTCCGTAATACACATAAATAGTGATATCTCCTACTGTGAATTTTTGTGAACCTAAGGTATTATTAATTGGTCCTAGTTTTGTGCCTCCAGGTCCAATAAGAAGGATTTCCACATCATCTACCGGTAGCTTCCATATTTGAAGATTCAGATTCCTTTCTCCAAGTCCAACAGACACTTCCACTTCTGTTACCACATCTTGCTTTAACACTCCTTGAATATGTCGTCCGGTGTTGCCTTCATTCCCAGTTCCGATACATATATTATTTTTGCCAAGGCCTGCGACAGAATTAATAAAGTTTTCCAACAAGGATTGCCCAGAATGAGAGCCATAAGAATTACCAAAACTAACATTCACGGCTATGGGTTGATTAAGACGAAGGGCAATTCCTATCACATAGTTAAGCCCTAGCATAAGCTGCGCAGTGCTTGGAAATGAATTTTGCACACTTTTGCCAAGCTTCACAACAATAATATCACTTCTGTAGGCCACACCTCTATACTGGCCATTACTGGCCCTTCCATTTCCAGCCATGATACCGCAGACATGGGTACCATGACCTGAAAGATCTACACTTGGTACAATCTGAAGCTGCCGTTCCCTAGTTGGCTGTCTTAATGCCTCATTGATCTCTTCCCTGGAATAGACTGTACCATCAAAATACCCCTCTGGTGGGTTTCCTTCTATGGTCTGATCCCAAAGCTCCAGAATTCTTGTAGTTCCGTCTTCATTACGAAAGTCAGGATGTGAATAATCAATCCCAGAGTCAATAATTGCTGTCAGCACCCCATTCCCAGACAGGTTATTTGGTGGTGACTGTACGGGAGTAATGCAGGAAACAGCGATTGCATCCCTTACTTCAAACGTCAGAATCTTCGGTTTTTCAATAAACTCTATCTCTTCAAATTGTTCTAGCTGTGCAATCAACGGCTCCTCAATGACTACGACTGCATAGTTATTAAACAGCTCTGTAATCTGTATGTTCAGCTCATTGCGAATCCGATTAAGATCTCCATTGAACTTAATAATTAGTTCCCATCGGTTGGTAACTGGCTCATATCCTATTTCCAGTTCTTCATTTTCACTACGTACATCAGCTGGCATATCAAGGGCAAGGTTTAATTGGTTATCGACTTTTTGACTATCCATATTGCTCCTACTTAAGCTTTTGTAACACTATATGAAACAAGAGCATTTTCTATGAAAATGCTCTTGTTAATTGCTCCAAACCTTGCATTAACACACTTCTTGGTACTGCTATGTTAATACGTTGAAAACCATTCCCCTCTTCTCCAAATCTATCTCCATCATTCAGCCAAAGTTTTGCCTGATACATTAATTTCTTATTGATTTCCTTCTGAGATAAGCCATAATCCAGAAAATCCAACCACATCAAATACGTTCCTTCTATATGAGACAGCTTTACCTTAGGTAAATGAGTTCCCAGGTATGCCCTTACAAACTTCACATTATCCTCCAAATACTGCATCATCTGATCTATATACTCAGCTCCATAACGGTAAGCAGCCTGGCAGGATACCATTCCAAAGATATTCGGTTCTGCATAACCTGTTTTCACCATTTCTTTAACAAATTGTTTCCTCAACTCTTTGTTGGCAATAATTACGTTAGCAATTTGCAGACCGGCCAGATTAAAGGTCTTACTAGGCGCTGTACAGGTAATGGTAAAGTCCTCAAATTCTTTATTTAGCCCTGCTAATACATGATGTTGGTAGCCACTATAGACAAAATCCATATGTATCTCATCTGATACTAAAAGCACATTATGCTTTTTTAAAATTTCACCAAGAGTTAGTAACTCCTCTTTTGTCCATACTCTTCCTACTGGATTGTGAGGACTACATAGAATGTAAAGCTTAATCTTATTCCTAACAATCTCTTCTTCCAACTGAGCATAATCCATCTTATAATAATCTTCCTTCTCTCGGCGAAGAATAAGAGGACTTTTTACTATTTTTCTTTCGTTATTGACAATAATCTTGAAAAACTGAGGATAGACAGGAGTGTTAATCATAACTCCATCCCCTGGTTTTGTGTAAGCTCGAATAGCTACTGCCAAGGCAAATACTACACTTGGCGTTATCACATACCAATCTTTTTCTGTAGCATAGGAATGTCGATTCTGCATCCAAGCCATCACACTGTTGTAATAATCCTCTCCTGCATAGGTGTATCCGTAAGCCGGATGCTCTGCCCTATTATGAATGGCCTCTGTCACTTCTTTTAGTACCGGATAATCCATATCTGCTACCCACATTGGCAGTACATCCTCTGGTTGCCCATATCTACTCTTTGTATCAAATTTCAAACTGTTAGTATTGTACCTATTAAAATAGGTATCAAAATTATAATTCATTTTGGTTCCTCCCGGTAAGTACATAGCCTTATAGCTCCAGTGGAACACTGGAGCTATAAGGCTATGATATATAAAACTATAATATACTATTTATTCAAATAATGCAGTAGAAAGATAACGTTCTCCTGTGTCAGGCAATAACACAACGATTCTCTTACCCACATTCTCCGGACGTTTTGCTAACTGTTTAGCTGCCACAAGGGCTGCTCCTGCAGAGATTCCAACTAACAGGCCTTCCGTCTTAGCAACTTCTCTAGAAGCCTCAAAAGCATCTTCATTTTCCACCTTAATTATCTCATCCACTATGTCCAGATTCATGACATCAGGGATAAAGCCGGCACCTATTCCCTGAAGCTTATGAGGTCCTGGCTGTCCTCCTGATAATACAGGGGAAGCTAATGGTTCTACAGCAACTATTTTTACGCCAGGATTCTTAGCCTTTAGAACTTCTCCTGTTCCAGTAATGGTTCCACCAGTACCTACACCAGCTACAAAGATATCCACTTTACTATCTGTGTCACGAAGAATCTCTTCAGCCGTTGTTCTTCTGTGGGCCTCAGGATTGGCTTTATTCTCAAACTGCTGTAATACAATGGCATTTCCAAGCTCTTTCTCTAATTCCTCTGCCTTGGCAATTGCTCCTTTCATGCCCTGGGCGCCAGGAGTTAACACAACCTCTGCCCCTAAAGCTGCCACTATCCTTCTTCTCTCAACACTCATTGTATCTGGCATTGTAAGAATCAGTTTTAGGCCTTTGGAAGCTGCAACAAATGCAAGACCAATTCCTGTATTACCGCTAGTTGGTTCAATTAATACAGTATCCTGGTTAATCTTTCCCTGTTTGATCCCTTCTTCAATCATATTGTAGGCTATTCTGTCCTTTACACTACCAAGTGGGTTAAAGTACTCCAACTTAGCAACCACTTCTGCCTGTAGTCCGTTATTTTTCTCAAAATTAGTCAGCTCCAATAATGGGGTGTTACCAATTAAATCCGTTAATTTCTTTGCAATCTTTGTCATAATCTTTCATCCTCTCTTTCTTATTATCTATGATTGTCAATGCTATATATAATACATATTTCCATTCTCATGATTCAAACTTTCATACTCAAGACACAAATCCTTTAATGTAGTCTTTTTAATGTAATTTCCTACCTGTTCATTAATCTTATCCCAAACTAACTCTTTTACTGCAAGACGAATATAATCATTCTGGCTGTCTTCCAGTATAGTGTCATCCACTATACGAAACTCTCCTTCCAGGGCTGTTACTACCATATCAACCGTTATCTTCTCCGGTTCCATAGCCAATATATAACCCCCTTGAAATCCCTTTATACTTTTTACCAGTCCAGCTCTTCTCAATACAGCAAATACCTGCTCCAAATAATTCAGAGAAATCTTTTGTCTCTCTGCAATGCCTGCCAGTGAAACTTGCCCTTGAGTGGAGTGAATTGCCAAATCAAGTAGTGCCCGAAGACCATATCTTCCCTTAGTTGATACCTTCATAGAACCCTCCTTTCAGATAGATAACATTATAATTCTTATCTAACGAAATATAATTCCTAGTAAATAACTATGTTTAATATATATTATATATACACCTCATTTGAGACTATGTCAAGATAGTTTTTGTAAATACTATAATTTTATACTAAGAAAGTTTCTAACACTATAAAGCTACCAGTTCCTATAAACCAATAATCATCCACCCGCACAGCGGGTGGTTTTTCATTTTCGGGCATAGCCCTAATACCACTAGCTGCGCACAAGTGCGCTTTTTAGTTGGCCTGCCAGCCACGCGTCAGTTTACTTGCTACCTGTA